>JAZQMK010000017.1:0-17350 GCA_045543455.1 Lachnospiraceae bacterium | reverse complement strand
CTTATGCAACGTCCTTCTTTGAAGGTCTATTTGTTGTGCCACAAAATCCATAATTATTCACATATTTTCAAGGTTCATACTTTTGCTAACTAAAAGTCTATTTTTTCAAAATCTACTTGATTTTTATATAGTTAGCTCCTTAATTACTTGTCTTTTTTATCTTATTAGCAAAATACTGCGCAGCAATGTTGTATTCCATATCATCCTCTATATACATAACTATAGGGTTACCTTCTTCATCCTCGTCTACCTCATAAAGCATATAGCTGGCAGAATAATCCAATTCCTTTTCACCCTTAAGTGGAAGTAGTGCAAAATATTTTTTGTTGTTAATTTCGAAATAAGAATGAACACCACAATCTACACTACTACCATCTTCGTACGGGAGTGTAACCACAATGTCTTCTAACTTTTTTCCCATAAATTCCATAACTGTTCTCCTTTACTTTCTATCACTCTAATCTTTTCTTTATATCCTGTGGCAGTTCTAATCCATTATCACAAAATTCCTCTTCTAAGTACACCACAATATATTCCCTTACAAATTCTTCTTTAAATATTTTATATCCCAATCTTTCATACAATCTTATATTCCCAACCATTATCACCATGATATATCATAAGTTTGGATTGTCCGCCGTCTATGCAAATGTTTTCACCAGTAATAAAGCCTGCTTTATCTGAAGCTAAAAACATAATCATATTTACAATATCATAAGGATTGCCAACTCGTCCCACTGGTTGTTGAGTAGCATCAGGACCTTCGTATACCCTATACTCCGTATCAATCCATCCAGGTGAAATAGAATTTACACGAACCTTTCTGGCAAGACTTACTGCCAATGCGTGTGTTAAAGCTGCAATGCCACCTTTAGCTGCAGTATAGCTTTCTGTTTGAGCCTGACTCATACGATCACGGGAAGATGAAATGTTAATGATACTTGCCCCTTTTGAAAAGTATGGCAAAAATAATTTGCTCATATAAAAAGGTGCTGTAACTCCAACATTCATAGCATTTTCAAATTCTTCCCAACTACATTTATCAATACCTTTCATCTTTGGTGGTGCGTTATTAATAAGCACATCTACTCGACCATATTTTTCGATTACTTCTTGGGCAAATTTTTCCAAATCTTCCTTGTTTCCCACGTCACCAACATAATGTTCACCCTTAACGCAGTCAATTACTTCTACATGTGCACCACACTTTTTAAATTCATTAGCTGCGCACAGGCCTATGCCGTGCGCACCTCCCGTAATCACAACAACTTTGTTTTCAAAGTTCATATTCAAGCCTCCTGCAAAATAATGTTACAGTTTCTTATAATTTACTAAAAATCCATGCCATAAGTCCACAAACAACCAGTGCAAGCACTCCGCCACCAATAGCCGAAAGTGCTTTCTGATATGGGCGTTTACCGCTTTCTCTTGCCGTTTCAATTTCATCCAGACTTTTTCCCTCCATAAAAGCGTTTATTTCTTTGTAAGTCTGAATGTCATATTTTTTCTTGTGTTTTTCCACACGTAAACAATAATACAATCCTACCGCTGCAATAATTACATATACCAACATGCCCCACCAGCCAAGAAAATGTGCCAATGGTATTGGAGTTATCAACATAAGCACCATAAATACGGTCATAATTGAAGCATCCTTTTGAAAGTTTGCCATTTCCTGAGTTGTAATTTCTTTTTTCATAATTTCTAAATCTCCTTTGACTAATTGATCAAGGGAAACTTGGAAAACTTCACTTAAGAGCACTAAACTTTTAATATCCGGATATGTCTTATCGTTTTCCCAATTAGATACTGACTGACGTGAGACAAATATTTTTTCTGCCAGCTCATCTTGAGACATAGACAACTCGTTACGATATTTTTTGATTTGCGAACTAAGATTCATTTTCTTCATCTCCTTTCTTCTCCAACATAGCAAAGGTGAAAATTTTTATCAATCAAAGGTCTTTTACATATGGTTTTTTTCATATGTAAAAGATGTTTTACATATCGTAAATATGCGTATTTTCAACTATTTCCAGTCTCTCCTACACCATCTCTTTTTTCCCATACAACCAGTGCGCCCCAGCATACAAAACAATAGACAACACTATCGATATCACTATGGTTGCAACATTTATTTCTTTATCTTTTACTATGGTAGCTGTATCGCTTAAGGTATAGAGATTAATGTATTTTAATTTTTCTAAAAAGTCTGCAAGTTTTGATATTATCAAAACCACATACATTATAAATGGTATTCCCATTGCAAGTCCTGCATTTCCCTTAAATGCAACTGATAAAAACAAACTCAAAAAATAGAAAGGCAAATATACAAGTATCGGCGTAAGCGTCATTAAAAGTGTAAGCTTTACATCCAGTTCTTCCGTACATGCCAATCCAATCATAATTGTAATTGCAATTATAACTGTAAGCGCCACGATTAAACAAAGGTCAGCCAAAACCTTTTTTGTTATAATCTTGCCTGTGGTCACCGGTTTTGTAGCAAGATACTCAATTGTTTTATCCTTCTTTTCGCGGTAAACCGCATTGATTCCAAGCATTGAACTATAAATGCTGACACCTAGAATTACCATAATCATACCTTCAGAGCTTACCCAGCCAAATGCTGTTGAAATGGAGGTCATATTCATAGCCTCTAACATTTCCGGTGGAAAGCTTTGAAGCATTTTATCAATTTCCTCGCCACCTGATTCAATAATGGATGGATACATTGCAAATACAAAAGAAAATGTTACAACAAATACCAGCGCCCATATTATAAAACCTTTTAAATTTATCATTATTTCTCTCTTAAACATAATCCACCGCCTATTCGTAATAATGCATAAATATTTCTTCTAAATCCGGTTCTTCTATCAAAAGCTTTTCAAGCTTTTTTTCACTAAGCTCTTTGATAAGTATATTTATGTCGTCTTTATATATAAGGCTTGTTTCTTTGCCATTTTCCACATATTTCACCTTATAAACCTCTGTTGCGGTCAGATTATTTGTAGGGGCAAGCTTTATAATTTTTCCGTCCTTTATTATACCTACCGTATCGCAAAGCTTCTTCACTTCCAAAAGGTTATGGCTTGAAAATAAAAATGTTGTTCCCTGCGCCTTTTCCTCTAGTATTATTTTATATACCTCTTCCTGCATAAGCGGATCAAGCCCGCTTGTAGCCTCGTCCATTATTACCAGTTTCGGATCATGCATAAGACTAAGGATAATACCTACCTTTTTAGTATTACCCAGTGAAAGTTCTTCTATCTTTTTGTCAGTATCTAATTGTAGTTTTTTAGCAAGAGCCAATGCCTTAGGCATAGTATCTTGCTTATAAAAGCTATCATTATATTTTAACATATCAATAACCTTTAGTTCTTTATAAAGAGCCGGTTCACTTGGAAGATATCCGATTTGCTCATAGGCCTTTACATCATTTTTAATAAGCTCTTTTCCATTAAATTCAATACTGCCGCCATCTTTGTTAATTAAATTCATTATGCATCTTATTGTGGTTGATTTTCCAGCACCATTTGGACCAATATATCCAAATATTTCTCCTTTTTTAACAGAAAAAGAGACGTCATCCGTCCCCCTTGCCTGTCCGTAATATTTTTTTAAATTAGTAATCTTTAACATATCTACCTCTATAAATTTATCTGTACCTGTCTACCTGTATGATTATACTGATAATATCTTACACCTGCTGCATCAAGCATACGCTTTGAAGCAATTACGGATGGTGTATTTGCATACTTATCGTCCTCATAAATAATAGTTGCAATGCCTGATTGAATTATAGCCTTTGCACATTCATTACAAGGAAATAATGACACATAAAGTTTAGAACCTTCTAATTGTGTCCCCTTGTAATTAAGTATTGCATTTAATTCGCTGTGTGTAGAGTAAAAATATTTGTTATCAAGAGGCTCTCCCTCTCTGCACCACGGAAATTCATCATCTGAACAACCTCTTGGCAGTCCGTTATATCCCATAGACAAAATCTTATTATCTTTACTTACTATACAACAGCCAACCTGAGTATTTGGATCCTTTGATCTCATTCCAGAAAGCTTTGCAACTCCCATAAAATACTCATCCCAGGTAATATAATCTTCACGTTTTTGATTTAAACTCATATAAGCCTCACTATTGTTCAATCTTTTCAATTCTTCTTATGTGTCTTGCATCATTTGAAAATGGTGTTGAAAGCCATGTTTCAACTAATTTTATGGCAAGGCCTGGTCCTGTAACTCTTGCACCTAGCGCCATCATATTTGTGTCATTATGCTCTCTTGTAGCTTCCGCACTAAATACATCTGAAAGAAGTGCACAACGCACGCCCTTTACCTTATTAGCAACAATAGACATACCTATTCCTGTACCACATATTAAAATACCTTTTTCACATTGTCCGTTTGCCACTGCATAAGCTGCTGCCTGGCCAAAATCAGGATAATCACAGGACTCTGTGTTATAGCAGCCAAAATCCTTGTACTCATATCCTTTCTTTTCTAAATATGCCTTAATCTCTTCCTTTAATTCAAATCCACCGTGGTCACATGCTAATGCTATCATTTTTAATCCTCCTGTTTAATTTTTTCACTTACCTTTAGTAATAATCTTCTCATCTGACTGAAGCATTCTTTATAAGCTTCATCATCCTTGCCATAAGGGTCCATAATATCTTCTTCTTCACCAACATATTCTGATATGGTATATACATTTATGGCATTCAAAAATTCATCATATATGTCTAATTTTATCTTCTCGCTTACTGTAAGAACCAATACATCTCTTCCAAAATCGGTATCCATAAGCTGCATTGAATACATACCTTCCTCTACCTCAAGGCCATTTTCCCTAAGCATATTTTCAACTCTGACACTGTAAGGCTCCATAAACATTACTACCGTGCCTTTTGAAACAACTTCTATTCTGTTATTGATATTTTTAAAATATATCTCTGCCATAGGACTTAGATAGATATTATCACGACATACAAATATTATTTTTTTATATTTTGTACTCATATAATCCTCTTTTACAATCTTATGATATTATGTCCTGCTGCCTTTATAAGCCTGTTCATAATAGCCTGTCCCACATTGTGGTTATCAAAGCTTTCTGAATAAATAAAATCCATATCAAGACCATCAAATCTTCTTAATGCATCATATAAATGCTTTGCTACCTGTGCTTCATAGGCTCTGCTTCCTAAATCATAAACATAGTCAGCCTTGTACAAATGGGCATTTTCACTGGTTGCCATTACTGCAACCTTATAACCATTTGCTTTATTTAACTGGGTCTGTTCATTAATATATGCTATTACTTCTTCCTTATTTCCTTCTACTATGCAAAGGTTACCTTTGGGAGCATAATGTCTGTATTTCATGCCCGGCGCTTTAGGTCTTATTGTATCATCCTTATTTTCTAAGGCTTTATCAAGCTCTACAGGTCCAATAACCGCTTCTAACATAGCCTTTGTAATTGCGCCTGGTCGTAAAATCGTAGGCACATCTTCGCTAAGGTCGATTATAGTTGATTCAAGACCTATTTCACCGTCACCACCATCTATAATCATATCAATTTTTCCATTAAGATCTTCATATACGTGCTGTGCCTTTGTGGGACTTGGGCGTCCTGATGTATTGGCACTTGGTGCTGCAATATATATTCCCGAATGATTAATAAGCTCAAGAGCCACCTTATTAGACGGCATTCTTATGGCTACTGTGCCAAGACCACCTGTTGTTGTGGTTGGCACAATATCATTTTTCTTTAAAATCATTGTAAGTGGCCCCGGCCAAAAATGTTTTGCCAACTGTACCGCACTGTCAGGAATCTGACTGGCCAGTACCTTCACATCTTCAAATTTGCCTATATGAATTATAAGCGGATTATCCGACGGTCTTCCCTTAGCTGTGTATATTTTTTGTGCACCTTCTAAGGAAAGGGCATTGGCTCCAAGCCCGTATACTGTCTCTGTAGGGAATGCCACTAAGCCTTCTTTTTTAAGTATATCTGATGCTTCATCAATAATAGTCATATCTATATTGTTTGCATCTACTTTTTTAAGTATAGTTTCCATCTTATTCTGCCTCTTGTAAAAACTGTATAATTCCCATTCCTACTGCATTTGCAATCTGTTGCCCATATTCATCTGTCAACAAAAGTGTAGCTTCTTCCCAATTACTTAAAAAGCCACATTCTACTATAACTGTAGGGCATTTTGTATTTAATAAAAGATAATAGTTGTCATTACTTTTATGGGTTCTTGTATTGCCATTATTAATATTTTCGCACAGACTCTTTTGGATAGTGGCTGCAAGCTTTTCTCCTTTATCTGAATGCTTATAATAAAACACCTGCGCCCCTTTTACTTTTTCATCACTAAAGCTGTTTTGATGGATACTGACAACCAAACTAGGATTAGCTTTAGAAATAATCTCGCATCTTTTTTTCATATCCACATTTTTCTTATTAGAATCATTTTCTCCATAAAGACCGTAATCTCCGTCTCTTGTAAGAACAACATTATAACCTTTTTCTGTAAGAATATCTTTAAGCATCAATGCTATCTTAAGATTAATATCTTTCTCCAATGCGTTATTAATACCGACCTTTCCGGGGTCTATACCACCGTGTCCTGCATCAATAACTATTGTCTCTTTAACTGTATTATTAACAGTATTTGAAGCTGCTTTCTTAGGAAGTACATAACCTACGCTACTTCCAATTGATATAAACATAAGTGCAACCATAATAATCTCAATGGCCTTTTTACGCATATCGCACCTCTAAAATGTATTTTATACATTCTATTACTTCATATACTGATCTATGACTGGCCAAACAGAAGAATCTTCCATTCCAAGTCTCCAATATGCAAAATTAGTTATGCCCTTATTCTTAGCTAATTTCATCTTAGCTTCTATGGATTTAGCATCCTCTATCCATACCTTATAATTGTAATTACCAGCCTTATAAGTAGCGTAATACTGTCCTTTTTCTTCATCCCATATAATTGTTGACTGATAGCTGTTAACAGTATACATTGTTGCTTCCATACCTGTAGTACTATAGATTTCCGGTTTTTCAGAAGTACCGTCTGCCTTTTCTCTCCAAATTCTGGTATAGAATGGCATACCATTAATAATCTTATTGCTTGATACTTGCTCCATAGTCTTTACAATACCATTTTCAACATAAGGTAATGATGCAACTGAACCAGCTACCGTACTTCCTGAAGTATGCTCATCATATCCCATAATAACTACATAATCCACTACTTTTCCCTGTTCTGTACGATTGTAGTAATTATTAAAATTCATAGGAACATAATTATCTGTTGATAATACAATATTATTAGCTCTACACTGAATTGACAATTCACGTAAGAACTGTGTATAGTGTCTTGCACCACCATATTTTATATATTCGAAGTCTATGTTAAGACCGTCATATCCATTTTTCTTAGCATCACTAATAAGTCTGTCAATTACTTTCTTTCTGGCATTGATATTAGAAAGAAATTCTTCTGTGGTTGTGCTTATTGGGAAATCTGATATAAGTGGCCACACCTCAATTCCCTTAGCGTGCATTTTATCCACAAATGCTTTGCTTGCACCTGAGGTTACATTACCATTAATATCCTTTACCTGATACCAAGTTGGAGCTATTGTATTAACATTTGTACCTGCAAGCATCTTTTCAATATCATCACCGTTAGCAGGCTGATACCATGCTAAAGAAATGTTGTGGTCTTTTTTAATACTACTGTATTCTGGATCATTAAGCCATGCATAGCCGTTATGTTCCGGCATAAGTGTTATATCAGATGTATATAAATATCCATAGCACCCATTTTCTTTTACTACCTGTGTAAACATATCTGTACTTGATATAACATATACCACTTCACCTTTTGTAAGCGTATCAACAACCTTGCTGTTAATACCTTCTTTTTCTCTTATTGCAATATTGTCATTGGCTGTTGCCGCATTTGCCCATATTTTTCCTGAAGAACCAAATGCTGTCTTAATTACAACTCTTGAAGGTGACTCTTCAATCCTATAATCAAAGGACTGTCTTATGCTTTTTGCATGCTCTAAATCAATATATATGCCGTCATCATCCTTATATACCGCCACATAACCAAGCTCTGTCTTTTCACCTGTACTCATATTAGTATAGCTTGTCTCATTTGGCACATATTTGTAGGTTGTGTTCTCTGTTGTATATAAAATCGCTTTATGTGTCTTATCATAATAAAATCTGTCATTAAGATATGTGGCAACATCAGCCTGTAAAATATACCATCTGTCATTAACATTAATGGCTGTAAGTTCTCTTGCCAAACCGTTTAAAATAACAGGAATTTCATCATCTTCTACTTTAAAATAAGTTCTTAAATCCACCTTAGCCGTATTGCCGTCTGTAGTAAGATTTATTCCCTTAAAATCCATTCCTTCTTTTTTAAATAATATAAGAATCAATACCACTGCTGCAACAATTCCTAAAATAGGAAATAGTATATTGCTTATGGTTAAATGAATAGCTTTATATTTATTACTGTTCTCAGACATTTTAATCCTCCAATTCAAGATGACCTAGTTAATCACTTTATTATACCACCTACTTAGGATTAAGTCAAAAACAAAAAAGGGCCATCTTTTCAAAAGACAGCCCAATGTAAATTCATCTAAAGAGGGAACCTTATCTGAATCTGTTATGTCGTTTGTGATATATTATTAGATGAAGATTACTTAAGTAACTCTTCCATCAATTGAAGACTGTTATGCGGTATCTTTAACATATGCGGGTTAAAAGGTATTCCGTGCACCGTAATTTTATTCTTTGTTTCTAAGTAAAGCTTACTGTCCTTCATTCCAAACACAGCCGTATACTTCCATTTTTCCACATTACACTCCGGTCCGGTTCTTTCAATAAACTTGTGATAATTAACCACATTCCAATCATTTACGTCACCTATAACTATTTGTTTATGACATCTTAAGAATTCGCTTCTTGCCTTATAATAATCACTTGAAAAATCTATTACTATGTAGTCAAAGCCCTTTGCAATAAGCTCTGGAATTTTATCAGCAAAAGTGTTGGTAAAAAAATTAATTCCCTTAAGTTTAAAAGTATTTCCATTATTCTTTAACCATTTTACATCCGATTTGTTGCCATATTCGAGCAGGGCAACATTTTTCCCACACACATTTGTTAAATAGTTTGCCAGCATAATGGTAAGACTGGTTGTTCCAACTCTAGCCTGAGTTCCCATCACGCCTATTATTTTTGTTTCTGCCTTTTTTCTCATAGAATCTCTCTTTTTCCAAATACTTTTTAGTTATTATTCCAAAAACAACATCTGCCTCCTTACTTTTTGAAAAAGGATCAGCCACATAATTAAGCCTGTAAAAACTCTGTAATTTTTTCTCAAAAAATTTTCTTACAAACCTTCCTGCCTGAGTAAAATTAATAAGAGCAATACCTTTATTATTAGAAAGTATCTGCTTATAGGCCTCTATGGTGTCATCTAGTTCATAATCCTTTCCACCACCTACAACTACAGTCATCCCATCATAAACAGGCACTGAAAAATCTTTGCACCAACCGTAATCTCTGACAATAAAATCATATTTTCCCATCCATTCTTCTGATATCACATTGTCCGAATATGGCATAATGCTACAATTTTCAATCTTGTACACTCCTTTTTTAAATTTTACATTATCTGCTGCATTAATCATCTTAATAACAT
This sequence comes from Lachnospiraceae bacterium, assembly GCA_045543455.1. Taxonomy (GTDB): domain Bacteria; phylum Bacillota; class Clostridia; order Lachnospirales; family Lachnospiraceae; genus SIG291. The sequence continues at coordinate 7,572 of JAZQMK010000017.1, read as the reverse complement.
CTCTTTTTGAGTTCATTTCCTGATATATGCATTTGTAGCCCTTTCTTGCAAGGTATGAGCAAAACATAAGTCCGGCGTGAGTTACGCCAATGCCGCTTTTAGTTCCCACAAAATTAATAAATTGAGATAAATCAGCCGTTATTTTTATTTTTTCAAGCTCATTTAAAAGGCTTGAAATATTTTCATATCTTTCTTGTGGATTATGTTTCATACATTTGTCAATAATATTTTGTAATACACCTGATGAAACATTATAAATATTTTCTTTTGCAAATGTTCCCGTTGCCATGTAAAGAAGCACTGCACCTACACTATATATATCCGCAGCAGGCGTCAGTACACCACTTTCATACTGCTCCGGTGCCGCAAAGCCTTTACTTCCTATGCATTCATCAACCTTCGTCTTAGATACAATCGCGTTGCCATAATCGATTAATTTAATTTTGCCATCAGTAATAATAATATTGTCCGGTTTTAAATCAAGATGCAATATACCAATAGGCTTAAGCTGATGCATATAAAGCAGGGTCTCACATATCTGCTTTGCATATTCATATATTGTGCTAATAGGTAAACTTTTGTGATTATTAATAATTGAAGCTAAAGAAACTCCTTGTATATATTCCTCTATAATATAAAAATATTCATCATCTTCTTCTATATCGTATATTATGGGGATACTTGGATAATTAAGACTTTTAAGAATATGAGCCTCTGTAGCAAAGCGACTGTACAGATGATGACTCTTATCCATTCTTTTGATTGCACGATTAACATTCAGCCTGATATTCTTAACCAGATAGATAACTGAAGAAGCTCCGTGCCCGAGCTGTGAAATTACTTCATACTTATTGAATAATATCGTCCCTTATAAATCCCTCCTTTGGCTATCTACCTCGTACATTATTGTACTACATAAGTTGCAAAATATTCAATAGTAATATCTTTCATATTTTATTGGCCTATTTTATGCAACTTTACTAAACGCTTTACACATTTTAAATATTACGGTATAATATAAGTAGAAAGAAGGGGTTGAGTTATCAACTTAAAATCTAAGGAAAGCGTCTTAGATTTTAACAGTCCTCTTTCAAAAGTGGCACGCTTTAGAATGGAGGTAATTATGAAGATTGAAAAAATTAATGACAATCAGATTCGTTGCACTCTTGATAAATTGGATCTTACATCCAGACAGATAAGTCTTGCCGAATTGGCATATGGAAGTGAGAAAGCGAAAAAACTTTTTAGTGAGATGATGTATAAAGCCGCTACAGAATTAGGTTTTGAAGCGGATGACATCCCTATTATGATAGAAGCCATTCCCGTTTCTTCTGAAGCTCTTATTATCATCATAACTAAGATTGAAGAACCGGAAGAATTAGATACAAGATTTTCAAAATTCACAAGTCCAGATGATTCAGATGAAGATTTTTATGATGACAATATGTTTGAATTAGAAGACAGTGATGATTATATACCTGAAGAAACGCATAATTCTCCTAATGAATTTAAAGATATTTTAGACCTTTACCGTCAATACAAACAACAGGCTTTAGCTAATCCTTCAAAGAATTCTAAGGAAACTAACTTAGGTATGAATTTCCTTTTATATACCTTTAAGGATTTAGACACCCTCACTTCTATGTCAAAGCAACTTGCCAGTGTTTATAAAGGTAAATCAACATTATATAAACATTCAATAAATTCAGGTTATTATCTTCTTCTTGAATCTAATAACCTTAGCGCAGCCGATTTATACAACAAATATGATGCTACGCTTTCAGAGTATGGCCAGTCAGAAAAAGCCGTATACGCAAGTAAAGCTTATCTTAATGAGCATGCAAAGATTTTAATCAAGGATAAAGCGATAAATCAATTATCAAAGATATAAAAATGACTCTAAAATGGAACAAGTCCCTTATAAATGAGGGACTTGTTCCATTTTGCTACACCGGACACGGTCGTTTTAGCAACATTCCACGGCGTATTTTTATTCTAAGCTTTTCTAAAAACTATTGTAACGCACATACAACCTTCACTTATTTTTGCATAAATCTCGCCATTCATCTTATTTATGAGCTGACGGCAGATGTAAAGTCCAAGACCACTTCCCTTTTCATTAGAAGCATTTTTACCTCTGAAAAAACTTTCAAAAATATGTGTAAGCTCTGTATCTTCAAGCGTACATCCACTATTTTTTACAGTTACTAAAATACAGTCGTCTTCCTCACAAAAATCTATGGATATAATTTTTCCATCACCATATTTTATTGCATTTTCCATTATATTCTGCAAAACCTCAATGCTTCTGTCAAGGTCACCATACAATAAACAATTTATGTATTTATTAATAAAAAAATCTGTTTTTATTAGCTGTAATTTTTCAGTGTAATATTGTGCTATTTTAGTTATAAGCTCTGATAAATAAAACTCATCGTTTCTAACATCTAGGCTTAGAAAATCTTCTCTTGAGGCTGTAATTATTTGCGAAACATAGCCCTCTATCTCATCAGCCTTAGCATTAATACTTTCTGCAATTTCAAGCTGCTTTTCCTTATTGTCATAAAGTCCCTTTGAAATCGCCTTCGAATAAAGCTTTATTGCAGAAAGTGGTGTTTTTATGTCGTGAGACAAAGAAAGCATCAACATTTTTTTATCCTTTTGCAGATTAAGTTCACGTTCCTTTTGTTGTTCCATATTTTCTCTCAGCATATCAACACCCCATATGAAGCGTCCAAAAAACCTATTTTTGTTTTCTTTTACAGGCATAGTAAGATTACCCTTTGACAGTTCATACGGAACATCAGTAAGCCTTTCAAAAGGCTTTAAAATCTTTAATTTTATATATATCATAACAACAACAATCAACACTGTCATTATAGATAGAATGACATTTACTGTTATTAAAAGTTTTGTTTTGTCTCCCTTATTTTCCGCCTTATAATCGAATCGATATATTTTTCCATCTATCTTTTTAACAATATAATCACTGTCAGTATCATAAAAATTATCATCACACTGTGTAACAGCAGTTACATACTGGCAATTATCAAGATTAATATTATTGAAATTACCATTTTCTATTTCCTTAACAAGACGACTTACTTCTATACGATAAGGTCTTCCACTTTCGCTATTATCCTGTATCAATATTATATTTGCTACAATAATAACCATAATTATTAGTGCTACAACAGTCGCAAAAATTCTATTAAATGCTTTCATATTTGTATCCCACGCCCCAAACGGTTAGAATTAATTTTGGATTTTTAGGGTCATCTTCTATCTTTTGTCTAAGCCATTTTATATGTACGGTAAGGGTCTGTTGCTCAGAAAAGCTATCACTTCCCCAGATATAGTTAAATATATATTCCTTATTTAGAATCTTACCCTTGTTTTCTATAAGAAGTACAAGCAAGTCAAATTCCTTTGCGGTCATTTCTATTAAAACATCATTTTTACAAACAGTTCTGCTTACCTTATTTATCCTTATATTACCGTCAATAAGCTCATCAACTGCATATCTTCGTTTGAAAATACCTGCAATTTTAGCTATCATAATATCAATATCATAAGGCTTTTCAATATAATCGTCAGCACCCAGTAAAAGACCATTTAATTTGTCCTCTTTATCCGTCTTTGCACTTACTATAAGTATAGGTGTATCGCTGGTGTCACGAATTTTTTTACACACTGCAAAACCATCCATTCCCGGTAGCATTATATCAAGAACAATAAGCTTAGCGCCATATCTTTCATACAATGACAAAGCCTTTTCGCCTGTCTGTGCAACAGAAACTGTATAATTTTCTGCACGTAAAAAATCACACAATAGCTCTGCAAGCTCTTTATTATCTTCAACAATAAGAATATCTAACATCCTAATCTCCATCCAAAAAATTACCAACCAAGCTCTAAAAGCCAGTTATTTAACATTCGTTCGCGTTCTCTTAATAGTGAATCGCTTTCACATTTACCCAAATTATACTCACCTTTTATATTTCCGTCAACTATGTAAAGCACCCTTGTACACTTTGCTGCAACCTTTACATCATGGGTAACAAGCATAATCGTTGTGCCTTCATCATTTAACTTTGAAAGTTCCTTCATAACTTCATCTGAAGTATTTCTGTTAAGTGCACCTGTTGGCTCATCTGCAAAAATCATCTTTGGCTTATTTATCATACTTCGGCAAATGCACGCACGCTGCAGCTGTCCACCGGAAACCTCATTAATATCATTATCTGCAATATCAATGATATTTAATTTACGCATAATCTCCTGCCCACGATTTACTATATCCTTACGGGATTCATTATTTTTCTTTGATTGTACGGCAGGAAGTATTATATTATCAAATACTGATAGGTTTTTTAACATATACATCTGTTGAAAAATAAAGCCCATATCATCCAGTCTGAGATTGTCAAGTTCCTTTTGCCCCATCTTTGCAATGTCTTTTCCACAGAATTTTACCTCTCCTGCAGTTATACCATCCATTCCCGAAACAGTATAAAGTAGTGTTGATTTTCCTGAGCCAGAAGGTCCCATAACCGCTACCATTTCACCTTCACCAATAATAAAATTAACATTTTTCAAAACATTGTTCTGGCATTTATTTACTATATATGTCTTACAAAGATCTTTTACTTCAAGAATATTCATAACAATTTCCTTTCTTATTCAATATTAGCTGTATCTGACGCTTTTATTTTTCTTGTATAAAGTGCTGTCAAAAATGCGCTCACTATAGTTACAACAAGTATTATAATCGGAAATACAACATACATTTCCAATGGATTAATAACATAATCAACTGAAAGCTCCATTCCCATCATTTTAAAAATAGGGTCAATACACAAATGTGTCATCGGCAACACCATTATTTCTGCCATTATTACTGCAAGACAGCCCACAACCACAAATCTCATTGTGTGATATGCGTAAATCCTTGAATTACTTGTTCCTATCGCCTTCATAAGTGCGATTTCGCCCTGTTCTTTTGCAATAAATGAGCGTTCCATTAAAATAGTTACAAGCGCCGTTAAAATAATTGTAAGAATTGTTACCATTATTTTTACTGCATTAATGGTTCCTGCTACACCGGTTGAACCTTCTACAATTTCTGCACCGGTCAAAAGCTTATCAAATTCAGGAAACAGCTCCTCTATTTTCTTAATCCTTTCTTCAATTTCTTTATCCGTCGGATTATCAGTAAATTTTATATGTGTGCCCCATGCTCCACTTGCCTGAATATAATTGATATACTCGTCGTTATGAAGTCTTATTCCATCTCCCATATTATTCATAGATTGAAAAAATGCTGTAATAATATATTTTTTATCTCCATCTACTGTTTTTATGGTTACAGTATCACCTATATCAACCTTTAAGCTTTCTGCCGAGATGCGTGTAATAGCTATTTCGTCTGTATTCTGTGGTGCCATACCGGCTGTATATTCATACATATCCATAGTAGTTCCTGTACCTTGATATATAAATATATTTTTCTTGTTCTCACCATGGGATACAGGAAGACTAAATATCATTTCCTGTATACAATTAGCCGGCATATGATTTTTTACAAGCTTAGCTTCCAGTTCATTTAGATATTCTTCTATTATTTCTCTTCCACCATCAGTCATAAAATCCATTACATTATCCTGACCACTTACTGAAATATCAAAATCAGATATACCAAATGTTGGCAAAAGACTTTCACTCTTTAATGTAGTCGCAGACACTGACAACATAAGCATTAGAGTTAAGCAAAGGAAGAATGTAAAAGTTATAATACCATAACGCTTTGGGCTGCTTACTATATCATTTAGAGCAAGAAATGTTGTTGAATTAAGTCTTGACTTACTAAGACTCATTATACTTTTTTTGCGGAAACGTTCTCCTGTCTGACCATTTCTAATAGCATCAATAGGTGACATTTTCTTAACCTTAGCTGTGCATGTATAACAAAATATATAAATCACTGCTACCACCACTATTGAACAAATGATATTTATAAAAACCGGATTCTGACCACCCATAATAACCGTTGTTTCCGAAACGCTTATCAACATCTTTCCAAATGGATAGCTTAATACCAAGCCTATCGCAGCACCTATTATTGAAAGAGCTAAATATTTTACAATATATATTCCTCTAATTTTAACATTACCTATTCCTATAGCCTTCATAACACCGATTTCACGAAATTCCTCTGATAAGGTAAATGAAATTGTAAAACGAAGAACCACAAATGCAATTGCAATAAGAATAAGACTTACCACAAGCAATACACCTGTTACAATCATATCAAAAACATATGTAAATTTTATATAATCTTTATCTGCAGGAAACAATGCATTATCTGATATTTCAGTAATTTCTGAAAGCATTTTTTCCACATTGGAAGTGTTTATATAAACTATGTCGCCCCCATATGACAAATCAATATTTTCATCTGAAATGTAATTTTCAAAATCATCACTATTTATTATGTAACGGGTAAATGACATTTGATTTGAGCCAAAAGCTGCATCCTTAAAGCCACCTGCAAATCTAAACTCACACTTTATGCCTTCAATTTCAATACTTATTTTATCACCTATTTTTAGTCCTAACTTTTCAGCGGTACGAGCTGTTATGTAAATATCCCCCTTAGAAACTGTTTTTATAACACTTCCATCCTCAAGAAAATAGTTCATTGAAATGTCCTTGTCACTTTGAAGTATATTGGTACCATTTAAAGCTGAAAAATCTTCGCTTTCCACATGGATATCTATAGAAGATAAATAGATTATTTTTTCTTTACTATAACTATCTATTGCCGAAGCTTTACTAATAACACCATCTATGTCAACACGACCTGCCTTATTCATAGTTAAAGTCAGATAATCAGGTACTTTGGCCATTTCAAAATAATTATCAAGTGCAGAAGTAACACTTATAATATTATTTACACTGGATGATATAAACATGGAAGATAAAATAATAAATATCAACAATATTATGTTCATTGCCTTTTTTCGTTTAAGGTCTTTCTTTAATATGTTAAGATACATTTTAATGCTCCTTTCGCTATTGTGATTGTATTGTAGCATGGTAATTATTAAATAATCCTTAAATTAAAAAATATCCCTTAGGCTCAACCTACGAGATATTTCTCACACTTCTATCACAAATATATAGTAACACACGCCTTATTTAGGCATATGTCATAATTCTATTGTACAGACATTGTTCCAATTCAATTAATCTTATTGTATTTTTGTTTCTGCTAATGCAATGTACTTATCAGCTTCTTCTTTTGAAATAGAATATCCTTCCATAAGTAATTTGGAAATCTCTTCTTTAGAAATATTACATTTCAAAAATGATGTAATAAATATCTCTATCCCTTCTGCTTTAAGTTCTTCCTTAGCCTCTGCCTTAACCTCTTCTTCTAGCTGTTTCGTAATATTATCAAGTCTTAGTTCGATTTCGCAATCAATATATTCCTGAAGTGTCATATACTTTTCACCAGTCCCTTCATCCTCTTTAATCCTATTGACTAAAGTATGTAATGACTTTAATTCT
>JAZQMK010000016.1:0-12092 GCA_045543455.1 Lachnospiraceae bacterium | reverse complement strand
CTTGGCAAGGAGGTGCTCCACCGCTGAGCCACTCGCGCGTATTCACTTGTTGCGAACAATAGCTATTATATTATAAGGTGAAACAAATGTCAATAGTTATTTTTAAAAAAATCTTATAATTTTGTAATTCATTTATGGTATAATGAATTACACTACATTAAAAGATATGCTGTGGTAAATTTTATAGTCTTGTTTATTATAAGATTATGATTTACAATAATTATCAATGAAAATGCTTATGATTGGAGATATATATGAAAATAGCAAAAAATATGACCGAATTAGTTGGTAGCACTCCATTATTAGAGGTTGCTAATTATAACAAAAATAACGATTTAAAAGCGAAAATATTAGTCAAGCTTGAAATGTTTAATCCTATGGGAAGTGCAAAAGACAGAGTGGCACTTAATATGATTGAAAATGCACTAGAACGTGGTGATATCAATAAAGATACTGTAATTATTGAGCCTACTAGTGGTAATACTGGTATAGGTCTTGCTTGGGTTACTGCGATTAAGGGTATGAAGCTCATCCTTACTATGCCAGAGACTATGAGTATTGAAAGACAAAAGCTTGTAAAAGCATTTGGTGCACAGGTTGTGCTTACACCAGGGAAAGATGGTATGACAGGCGCAATAAATGAAGCAAAGCGCCTTGCGGCCGAATATGGTAATGCATTTATCCCACAGCAATTTGAAAATGAGGATAATGCACAGGCTCATAGACTTACGACTGGAAAAGAAATACTTGCCGACACAGATGGTAATGTAGATATTTTTGTTGCTGGTGTTGGTACAGGTGGAACAATAACGGGCGTTGGTGAAACTTTAAAAGAGTTTAATAAAGATATTAAAATCATAGCTGTGGAACCAGATACATCAGCAGTACTTTCAGGAAAACCAGCAGGTCCACATGGTCTTCAGGGGATTGGTGCAGGTTTTATACCAAAAGTACTTAACAGAGAAATAATAGATGAAATTATTACAGTTAGTACCGAAAATGCTTATAAGACTAGCAGAGAATTAGCAAGAACTGAAGGTGCATTAGTTGGAATCTCTTCTGGTGCTGCACTTTATGCAGCTACTCAGCTTGCAATGAAAGAAGAAAATGCTGGAAAAACAATAGTAGTCTTATTGACAGATACAGGGGAAAGATATTTATCAACTGAATTATTTTAATTTTTAAAAAAATTCAAAAAAGTAGTTGACATTTTCACATGAATGATATATACTATCACTTGTGTGAAAAATACGCGCGAGTGGCTCAGCGGTGGAGCACCTCCTTGCCAAGGAGGGGGTCGCGGGTTCGATCCCCGTCTCGCGCTTAAAATAAAAAAGCTATCCAGATGGATAGCTTTTTTATTTTAACGTAAGACAGTCTGTGAGAAATCACGCTCGCATAGGAAAATATGTAACCATATTTTCCATTACAAGTTGCGTAAGCAACTTACAAAGCGAATTGTAACACAATTCGCGATGCACTCCCCGTCTTGAATGGATAGCTTTTTTATTACACAACGCCCAAATCAAACATATTCAAAAATACTTTGAATAGCATCAGATATGTTCATCATTTCATAAATCGGCAATCTATCTACCTTCTTATAACCACGAACAGATAAATCTAATAACGCAAGCTTTTCGCATTGTATATATCCTTCATTCTTCTTAGTAGACATCCATATATGAAGTGGTCCAGCTATGGAATCCTTAATAATTGGGCACCCAATTATTGCACCACTAGTATTAAAAAAATCTTTACTGACAACCAATACTGGATGTTTTATATTCTCTATTTTAAGAATATCTCCTTGACATAAATATTCCATTACCACACCTCTCTTCCGACAGGTTCTCCCCAATCATATTCACCATCAAGCATTAATTCTCCATTAAATTCTGCTGCTCTTTCTTCTAATGTTTTATGTTTAAATTGTTTTGAAAAAGCAATTACACCATTTGACACCGTAACATCTAAAACTTCATTCAATGCAATACCCGCGCTCTTTAATATTTCTTTAGGAATTCTAATACCTTGACTATTTCCCCATTCTTTTACTTGAACTTCCATATGTAACCTCCTTTTATTTCCTAATAAGATTAGGGTGTCAAAAGCACCTTCGGTGTAATGCGCTATGCTATATATTGATATTACAAACCAGTTTGCATATCAATATATAGTATAGCACAGATGCAGAGCATCCTTTTGACACCCTAATCCTAATATCAAAAACGGTATATACATAGTATATACCATTTTCAAATAATTATCAATTTATTTTTCCCTACGACACCTTCTCAAACTGACTGTTATAAAGCTCTGCATAGAAGCCATGCTTTCCAATCAATTCTTCATGGTTGCCCATTTCTATTATATCTCCATCTCTCATTACCAGAATTACATCTGCATTTTTTATTGTAGAAAGTCTGTGAGCAATTACAAATGAAGTTCTGCCCTTTGTAAGCTCATCCATAGCCTTTTGTATTACTAATTCTGTTCTTGTATCAACGCTTGAAGTTGCCTCGTCTAATATAAGTAACGGTGCATCCTTAATCATTGCTCTGGCAATGGTTAATTGCTGTTTTTGACCTTCTGACAGACTTATAGAATCATCAAGCATAGTGTCATATCCCTTTTTAAGTGTCTTAATAAAATGTCTTAAGCCTACTGCCCTGCATACTTTATCCAGTTCTTCATCCGTTACATTTTCTTTGTTGTATACAAGATTTTCACGTATTGTGCCCTTAAATAACCATGTATCCTGTAAAATCATATCAAACAAGTCATGTACATTTTCTCTTGTAAGCTCTTTCGTTGAAATTCCATCAATCATTATATCGCCCGAGTTAATCTCGTAAAAACGCATTAAAAGGTTAACGATTGTTGTCTTTCCAGCTCCTGTCGGACCTACTATGGCAACCTTTTGACCACTCTTTAAATGAGCAGTGAAATTCTTTATTATCAATTCGTCTGGCTCATAACCAAATTGAACATTTTTAAATTCCACATCGCCCTTAACATCTTTTAACACCTTTGTTTTATGGCTTTCATCTTCAAGTTCTTCTTCTAAAAGCATTTCAAATATACGCTTTGAAGCTGCTGCTGCCTGTTGAATAGACATCATTGCCTGACCAAAGGTTGTAAGTGGCTGTGAGAATAATCTGGCATATATTGTAAATGAAATTATAGTACCAAATGTAACCGCATCACTGCCATTTATACTTAATGCAACACCAACAATAAATATTGCTGCGTAAGAAAAATTACCTGCGAAATTCATCAGCGGATGCATCAGCCCTGCAAGAGCTTGTGATTTCCAATTGTTAATAAATAACTTATTATTTATGTCAGTAAATTCTTTCTTTGCCTTTGCTGCGCCGTTATATGATTTTACCACATTATGGTAAGTATATATTTCTTCTATGTGACCATTTAATTCGCCCAAATTTTCCTGACGACGATTAAAATATTTTTGTGAACGTCCTAAAATCAAAGACATTAATATAAAGCCAACTAAAGAAGCTGCTATTGTAACAAGAGCAAGCACCCAGTTTGTAATAAACATCATAATAAGTACACCAATAAATAACACTATCGCATTTACCAGATTTGAAATGGTTGAGCCTAAAGTCTGCGAAATAACATCAATATCATTAGTTACTCTTGATAAAATATCACCTCTTGTTGTTGTATCAAAATATTTTAATGGAAGTTTATTTATCTTTCTGTCAATATCTGTACGAAGATTCTTTGATGTACTCTGAGTAACTCCAGCCATAATGTATTGCTGAAGATAGCCCACAATTATACCTACTCCATAAGTACATATAAGAAATATTACAACCTTAAGAAGTTCATCCATATTAACGCCATCTGGCAATGCGATACCTGCGGTAATAATATCCATAAGTTCACTTACCTTATCAGGTGTAATAATTGTTGTAATCGCTGTTATTGTGGCAAATACTAGCGAAGTTATAATCGCTGGAAAATATGGTTTGCAATACGCTAACAAACTTTTTAGGGATTTTAAATCTGCTTTTTCTCTATCTACAGGCATATGTCTGCCTGGTCCAAATCCTGCCATTATATTTCCTCCTCTGATAATTGTGATAATGCGATCTCTTTATAGGTATCGCAAGACTCTAATAATTCTTTGTGAGTGCCCATTCCTACTATTCTGCCTTCATCAAGAACCATAATTTTATCAGCATGCATAATTGTTCCTATTCTCTGAGCTACAATTATCACCGTTGTATCTGTAAGATTTTCTTTAATTCCCTTTCTTACAAGCATATCTGTCTTATAGTCAAGGGCTGAAAATGTGTCATCAAATATAACAATTTTGGCATCCTTATATAATGCTCTGGCTATGGAAATTCTTTGTTTTTGTCCACCTGAGAAATTAGTTCCACCCTGGGCAACTTCACTTTCAATTCCATTATCTAACTCATTTACAAAATCTGCCTTTGCAATTTCAAGTGCCTTTTTTATTTTATTTTCATCAGGATTTTCACAGCCATAAGCCACATTATCTTTAATAGAACCTTTGAATAGGGCTGCTTTTTGTGCTGCTACAGATATTTTATTTCTTAAATCTTCCTCTTTATATTCTTTAACATTAATTCCATCAACAAGGATTTCACCCTTTGTGACATCATAAAATCTTGAAATCAGATTTACTATTGTAGTTTTACCACATCCTGTAGAACCTATGATTGCCAAGGTTTCACCTTTATCTACTGTAAAATTCAAGTCTTCTACTGCATTTTCAGCCTCATCACCATAAGCAAATGACACATTTTTAAACTCAACTGTTCCACACTTATCCGTCTTTCCATTAAATGTACCTGAAACAATGCTTGGCACAGTCTTTAAAACCTCATAAATACGATTGCCTGAAACCATAGTTCTAGGAAGTATAATAAATATCAATATAAGCATCATAAACGACATAACAACCTGCATTGCATACTGTGAAAACGCTGCCATGTTTCCTACAACATTTACTCTATCACCAATAAATTCCATAGGATTAGTGTAATCCGACATAACAATATTGTTAATAAGAACCGCACCAATCCAGTATATTGCAAGTATAAGTGCATTCATACAAATGTTCATAACAGGATTTAAAAGCCCCATAACCCTTGCTGTAAATAAGTGATTATTGGTAATTTCATTATTTACTTTATCAAATTTATCTTCCTGATATTCTTCCGCATTAAATGCTCTTACTACTCTTACACCTGTAATATTTTCTCTTGTTACATCATTAAGTTCGTCTGTAAGCTTTTGTATTTTTCTAAATCTTGGAAGACAAAGTTTAACCAAAATGCTTACACAGACAACAATAACGCCTACGCAGATAGCTACTGCTGCTGTCCAGCTCACATTTGTTGAAGATATTTTTAGAATCGCCCAAACCGCCATAATTGGTGCTTTGAACAACAATTGTACACCCATTGCCATAAAATTTTGCATCTGCATAACATCATTAGTTGTTCTTGTAATAAGACTTGGTGTTGAAAATAAATTCATTTCCTCATTGGAAAAATCTGCAATTTTATTAAAAAGCTGCTCTCTTAAACTTCTTGAAAATGAGCTTGCCACATTTGATATAAGTATAGAACATATAATGGCCATCAAAAGGCTTCCACCTGCACAGGCAAGCATAAGTCCACCATTTTTCCATACACCGTCCATAACATCAGTACCACTTTGAACAATAGTAGTAAGCTCCTTGGTATAATCTGGCATTTTAAGTTCAAGCCCAACCTGAGCCACAATTAATCCTACACAAACTAGCAAAATAAGCCAGTCTTTCACCTTTAAGTATTTAAATAAATGAAACATATATCCTTGTCGCCTTTCTCGGAGCATCAGCTAAGTTGTGCTTAGCACATCGCAAAATATACAGCTCCGTAACATATTTCTAATTGACTTACATTTGCAAATCATATGCGTAATCTCTATAATAACACAGTGCATTTTTAACTTCAAGATTACTTTATATAATACACATTTTTTTCACAAAAAAGGCCTGAACTTTGTCAGACCTTAATCTTATATTTATTCAATTCTTCTTTATGCTCATTGCTTATCCGATAGCTTTCTTTAGCCTTTTGTATTGCCTTATTGTGGGTCCATACTTCAAGTTTGTTAGCTTTTATATATGGCAAGGTCTTTTCATACTGCTTTGCAAGAGCTGTTGCAAAATACCATGCCACAACCATTTTAACATAGTAATCCTTATGTTTTACATTAGCAACCAGCTCAAGATGTGCATCTGCAAAGTATTCATCAAGATAAAGGCTCATCAGAGTTTTTATGGCAAAACGTATAGTATATACATCATCTGTATTTATCCATATTTTTATCTGTTCAAACAGTTCATCCCTGTACTTCTTAAATACCGGTGGCGACATCATATCACAAGTTGCCCAGTTATCTACATATGGCAAAAACTCATTAACTGCCTGTATACACGCTTTATAATCCTTTATGCCCTCTATTAAAAAAGCCTGTAAATTATTTTCCTCATAATAGTTGTGTGGCAATTGATTCATAAATTCTTTTGCCTGCGCCGTTTTGTTCAGTTCTTTTGCATATTTTCTAAGCATAGGTGTTCTGACACCTATAATCTTTTCCTTTTTCACTGTTGGAATAAGCTTTGCATGGAATTCTTTATATTCCTCATCCTGCATTTCAAATAAATCTTTTATTATATCCATATCTATTCCTTTGAATGGTCAGCCTCTCTTACCGCACCTGTTACCGGATCCATAATAAGTCCGTATACATTAACATCCTTTGGAAGTAAGGTACATGCCTTAATATGTCTTACTGTAGAGCAAACCGAGTGATCAATGTTATGAAAACCTGACAGCCAATGTTCAAGATTACACTCTTCCATATGGAATCTGTCAATCTCTTCTTGTGGTATGCCTCTCTTTAGCATATGAGAAATCATAACATTACCATCTAACTCTTGAATACCACAATCATCATGTCCTATTACAAGTATTGTATCAACACCAAGCTCGTATACAGCCACCAAAAGACTCTTCATAATACTTCCATATGGATGTAAGATTTGCGCGCCTGCATTTTTTATAATCTTTGCATCACCATTTTTAAGACCTAATGCTGCCGGTAGTAAATGTGTAAGACGAGTATCCATGCACGACAAAATAGCCAGCTTTTTACTTGGATATTTATCTGTATGGTACTCCTCATATTTTTTATCTGAAACAAATTGTTTGTTATATTCTAATAAATCTTTTATCATATATTACCTCCATTCCTACTCTATCATAACATTTTTTTCTAAAAGTCGCTACTGTAAATTTTTAGTTCTTCTTCCACCTTATATCCCATAGATCTATATAATTTCACAGCCGATAAATTATCACTAACAACATGCAAAATTATATCCTTTTCAAGCTCCTTAAAAATATAATTATGTACAAGCTCCATAAACTTCTTTCCATAGCCTTTATTGCGGTATTTTTCATATATCAAAACTCCATATATAGTAACCGTATTCTTGCCGACATATAGTGAAAGTTCACCTACGTTTTTTGCTCCTTTTAAAAAATATACTGTATCATCTTCTTTTTCTATAGTAAATGTATCCTCTACCGCATACAATTTCTTTGTACATTTAGCTTTCATAAGCAGCTCTGAATATTCGTATTTTATATTATCAAAATAATCATTTTCCCCAAAGAAATATAGTTTTTCTTTATCCTTAAGAATATTCTTGGCTTTCTTAAAAAGCTTATCATAATATTTCGAATTACCATATGCTTTAGCAAATATCTTTTCTTCATAAGCCGATAATGAAACCATTGCTACAAGTTCATCCTTTTCATACCCAAACAGATACATATCCTCATCATATTGGTCAACAGCAATTTTATTCATTTCTTCTTTGATTTTATCATTTATTCTTTTTACTAATTTAGTCCTCATATGCTACGGCCTCCATCTTATTATTATATCCTATTTACAAGAAAATGTCCAAATGTTATACTTTTACTATACTAGAATTAGGAGGATTTTAAATGCGAATCAATAAAGAAGATACACTTACACTGGTAATAGATTATCAGGAAAGACTTATGCCGGCTATGGCTGATTTAGACAGTCTTATAAAAAATTCTTCCATACTTTTGGAGGGTCTTAGAATACTTGAGGTACCATTTATAGTTACACAACAATATACAAAGGGATTAGGCAACACAGTTGAGCCTATTAGAAATGCTCTTGCCTGTGATGAATACTTTGACAAAACAAGCTTTAGTATTATGGGCGATGATGCCATACGACAGGCCGTTATTGATTCAGGCAAAAAAAATGTAATCCTATGTGGCGCAGAGGCGCATATTTGCGTGCTTCAAAGTGCCATTGATTTAAAAGCATCCGGTTATAATGTAATTCTAATTGCTGACTGTATAGCTTCAAGAAATGAAACTAATAAATCTCTGGCATTAATAAGAGCCCAACAGGAAGGTATCATCATTTCAAGTTGCGAATCTATTTTATATGAATTACTACAAAAGGCCGGTAGCGACCAATTTAAACAAATTTCAAAATTAGTTAAATAGGAAAAATGTCACAGTTTAATTCTGTGACATTTCTTCTTTTATAAGCTTACTTGTTCCAATTCTATCAGCTCCGGCCTCTATCATTGCAAGCGCTGTTGCATAATCTCTTATACCACCTGAAGCTTTTACCTTTGCTTTATCTTTAACAGTCTCTTTCATTAGCTTTATATCTTCAATCTTAGCACCATATGCACCAAAACCTGTCGATGTCTTTACAAAATCTGCACCGGCTGCAACACTAAGCTCACATGCCTTAACCTTTTCTTCATCTGTAAGTAAACAGGTTTCAATAATAACCTTTAAAATCAAGTCTCCACATGCATTTTTTAAAGTAGCTATCTCATTTTCAACATATTCATAATCCTTAGACTTTAATGCACCTACATTAATAACCATATCAAGTTCTGTTGCACCATTTTTAATAGCACTGTTTAATTCCATCAGCTTTGTAAAGCTGTCGTTAGCCCCTAAAGGAAAGCCTATAACAGTACATACTTTTACATCTGTATTCTCAAGCAGCTTAGCTGCTAAGCTTACATATGCCGGATTAATGCACACTGATGCTGTTTTTGCTTCTTTTGCTTCATAACACAGCTTTATAATATCTTCTTTAGTTGCCTCCGGTTTTAGAATTGTATAATCAAGATACTTAGAAATATCCATTATTGTCACCTCTTTAATATTTAATAATAAAATTATATAATATTTATTAGTTTAACTCAACAAAAACTTGCATATCTTTTTATTTCATAGTAAAATTATTATATAATAATACAAAGGACGGAGGGATAATATGCAAGAAAAAAGACGTTGCAAACGCACAAATGCTGATTTAAAACTAACAATTTCTTCATTATTCGAACAAGGTAATGCACATATCAACGATTACGACACACCTATACGAATAGTCAATATTTCCAAAGACGGAATCGGATTCATTTCTTCAAGTATTCTTCCTTTGAACTTTTATTTTAATGTTAATTTACAAAAGGAAGATACTTCTGAATTATTTACAGTAGTTAAGATAATCAGATGCGAACCAATTTCTTCTAGCGAATACGAATATGGCTGTCAGTTTATGGGACGCAGCGAAGAATTAGATCATTTATTAGATGAAATATAAAAGGCCTCAGCTGAGGCCTTTTTTCTATTCTGGTAAACTATATCTTCCTTTATATCTTTCATATCTTCTTACATATGACTGCTCACCTGAGGTCTTAATCTCATTTAAGTAGCCATGTGTTTCAAATGCCGCTTCCTTAATCTGAATTACACAAACGGCAATATTAGAACAGTGGTCTGATACTCTTCCACAGTTATTTAAAAGATCTGATAACACAAAACCAAGCTCAATTGTACATTGTCCCTGTTGAAGTCTGTTAACATGTCTTTTCTTAAGTTCAGCCTTCAAATCATCAATAACCTGCTCTAATGGCTCAACCTTATCTGCCAATGCAATATCATCATTGATAAATGCGTCTATTGTAATCTGAATAATATCCTTAACCGCCTGCACTAAAACCTTAATTTCGTTTCTGGCTTCAGCTGAAAATTCCATTTTCTTCTCTGCAGCCTCTTTTGCACCCTTAGCAATAAGCAAAGCGTGGTCTCCGATTCTTTCAAAATCACTAATTGTATGAAGGAACTTAGAAATAAGGTCACTGTCATCTCTATTTAATTCTTTTGATGATAACTTTACAAGATATGCTCCTAATTTATCCTCATACACATCAAGCTTTTCTTCAAGTTCTACAATCTTTTCGTAAGCCTGTGGCGAATAATCATCTAAAAGTAAAACTGCATCCTCAATTGCCTGCTTTGCAAGACGAGCCATATTTTCCGCCTCATCCTTACTTGCAGGAATAGCAAATGAAGGTGTTGAGAGTAATCTTTCATCAAGGAAAGTATATTCTTCTTTTTCTTCTTTATCCTTTATAACCACTCTTGCCAGCTTTTCTAACTGCTTACAGAATGGGAACAACAACACTGTTGTAACCACATTGAAAATACTATGGCAAACAGCTATTCCAAGAGGTCCTATAGCATCATTGATAAATTCAAAATGTAAAAATGCATTTGCAATATAAAATGCTGACAAACAAATAATAGTACCTATTAAGTTAAATGAAATATGCACTGCAGTAACACGTTTAGCATTTTTATTAGCTCCAATACTTGAAATAATTGATGTTATACATGTACCAATATTCTGACCCATAATAATAGGAATAGAAATACCATAAGTAATCTTACCAGTGCTTGTTAACGCCTGTAAAACACCCACTGATGCTGATGAACTCTGAATAATAGCTGTAAATATAGCACCAACAATTACACCTAAAATAGGATTATCAAAATATGTTAGAACCTGTGTAAATTCAGGCATCTGTTCAAGTCCTTCAACTGCATCTGACATACTTTCCATACCAGACATCAAAATCGCAAAGCCTAATAATATTGTACCAATATCTTTTTTCTTTTCTTTTTTCGCACCCATAATGAGTAAAACACCTATAAGTGCAAGAATTGGCGCAAATGAACTTGGCTTTAACAATTTTATAAAGAAATTAGAGCCTTCAAGTCCTGTCAAACTAAGTAACCATGCTGTAATTGTAGTACCAATATTAGCACCCATAATTACACCAATAGTTTGTCCTAACTGCATAATGCCTGAGTTAACCAAACCAACAAGCATAACCGTAACCGCTGATGACGACTGAATAACAGAAGTTACAACTGCACCTAAAATAAGTCCCTTAAACCTATTAGAAGTCATCTTCTTCAAAATAGTTTCAAGCTTACTACCTGCCATCTTCTTTAAACCGTTAGACATAATAGTCATACCATATAAGAAAAATGCAAGTCCTCCTAGTAACATAATTACCGAAAAAATGTCCATTTAAAATTTTCCTCCTGAGTTGCTATGCAACTTTAAAAATTATACCAGTATATATTATATACTAAAGATATAATTTTTTTCAAGATATATAAACGAAAATGTTTTTCTATAATTTCAAAATTTTTATTATATCATTATTCATCAAATCATATGCATTTTTAGCTTCATTATTAATCTTAACATCCGCGTATTCCGCTAATTTATAAATATTTTTCATAATATCGCTTGGTGTCTTATCAATCTTTTTACTAATACTATCTTCATTAAGCCCAATAATTTGATGTGCTGCCATATTTCTTACTTTTTCTTCAACAATTCTTATTGCTTCAAGAATTTCAATAAGTTTACAACAAAGATTTATTTCATATAAAATACAGTATGCTCCGTAACAAAGTGGACAAGTCCACTCTTAACTCGCAATAATTTACATTCCTACAGGACTTGTCCACTTTCAGCGCCGAGCACGGTCGCGACAGCGACATTCTTCTTATTCGTGCGAGTGCGCATCCCACGGAGTGTTTTTATTCAATAGGGAATACCTCTTTAGAGGATTTTCCTATTGAATAAAAAAATAACAGCCT
>JAZQMK010000015.1:0-21589 GCA_045543455.1 Lachnospiraceae bacterium | reverse complement strand
TAGCTGTTTCGTAATATTATCAAGTCTTAGTTCGATTTCGCAATCAATATATTCCTGAAGTGTCATATACTTTTCACCAGTCCCTTCATCCTCTTTAATCCTATTGACTAAAGTATGTAATGACTTTAATTCTTCATCCACCACGTTATTATTGTTACTATTGCTTATATATTTCAGTAAAGAGCTTAGTTCTTTAGAACCGCCAATCTCCCCCTGTGTATATAAAAATATTTTTCTTACACCATCATTATAACATAGTTTAGGATTTTCTTCTACCATATTTTTAACCGTATACAACATCCTGTTTTCTCCAAATGGATCATATTCAAGGATCCATATAGATATTAGTTCAGGTAATTCTTCAAAATGCTTATTTGCCTTAAAAAATTTGGCATCTGTTACGGATTGATAATAACGACAACGTTTTGGCAAATCCTTCTTTTGATAAGTATTAGGCTCGATATTCAAAATCTTAGCTATACTATTATCTTTTTTCTCGAGAATACGCAAATCCATTCTAATGCCACGCTTATCAACATTCAAACCATTAATGACCTTCTCGGTTTCAACGATTATATTTTCTGGTTCAAATCCCATAACTCGTTTAATAATTAAGCGGGCGATAAATTTTGCATCTTCTTCATTTTCAGTAATTTCTTGGAATAAAAACGAATCGATTAGATTCAGACTCTGCAACGTACGATAATTGTTGCGATTATTAGAATTATTATTTAACATATAGCCCCTTTCCATTGGGACAATGTCTGTACATATAGTGTACCATAATATATACATAATATATAGTAGAAAA
The DNA here is from genome assembly GCA_045543455.1 of Lachnospiraceae bacterium. Lineage (GTDB taxonomy): Bacteria > Bacillota > Clostridia > Lachnospirales > Lachnospiraceae > SIG291. The sequence continues at coordinate 20,778 of JAZQMK010000015.1, read as the reverse complement.
CAAGTTTTTGTTTTTCTACAAACAAAAAGTAGGGATAAAAACCCTACTTTCTCTTATCTACTTGCCTGATATGCTTCAATCTCATTCATTAAAGCTTCAATGTCCATACCATGTACCATTGCAGCTTCCTCTAATGTCTCTGCCTGAGCTGATGGACAGCCAACGCAGTGCATACCCATATTCATTAATATAGGGATAATTCCTGTATCTATACGAATTGCCTGAGCAATAGTCATATCCTTTGTTATTGTCATGCGTATCTCCTCCATTCATTTTATAAATCGTGATTATTATAATACATTTTTTTGAAATATACAAGCTTTTATGTATGACATAAATTAAAGTGGTTAAAATTTTAATGTACGTTAAAAAAACCACAAAGTAGTATTGACGTGTATACAGTATTCATTTATAATAAGCCTTGCAAATTTGAGTTAATTATTATTACTTTTTTAGGAGGAATTCAAAAATGAGATCAGAATGGAAAGATTTCGTAGGTGGCCAATGGGAAAACGAAGTTAACGTTAGAGACTTCATCCAGAGAAACTACACAGTTTACGAAGGTGACGAAGAGTTCTTATGCGGACCTACACAAAACACAAAAGACTTATGGGCACAGGTTATGGACCTTACAAAAGAAGAACTTGCTAATGGCGGTGTTCTTGATATGGATACAAAGGTAATTTCTACAATTACTTCACACGGACCTGGCTATTTAAATAAAGATAAGGAAACAATCGTTGGTTTCCAGACAGATAAACCTTTCAAGAGATCAATGCAGCCTTATGGCGGTATCCGTATGGCAGAAAAGGCTTGTGCAGATAACGGTTACACACTTGATCCAGAAATCAGTGAATTTTTCACAAAGCACAGAAAGACACATAACGCAGGTGTATTTGATGCTTATACTCCAGAAATGAGAGCTTGCCGTTCAAATCACATTATCACAGGTCTTCCTGATGCATATGGCCGTGGACGTATCATCGGTGACTACCGTCGTGTAGCTTTATATGGTACAGATTTCCTTATTAAAGATAAGGAAACTCAAAAAGCATCTACTCCATTTGTTATGACAGCAGATGTTATTAGAGATAGAGAAGAATTATCAGAGCAAATCAATGCTTTAAAGGAATTAGCTAAGTTAGGTGCAATCTATGGTTGCGATATTACAAAGCCAGCTTCAAACGTTCAAGAAGCTATTCAGGCTGTATACTTTGGTTACTTAGCAGCAGTTAAGGAACAAAACGGTGCAGCTATGTCACTTGGCCGTACAGCAACATTCCTTGATGTTTACGCACAGAGAGACTTAGAAAATGGTACATTTACAGAAGAGCAGATTCAGGAATTCGTTGACCACTTCATTATGAAGTTAAGACTTGTTAAATTTGCTCGTACACCAGAATACAACTCATTATTCTCAGGTGACCCAACATGGGTAACTGAAACACTTGGTGGTGTAGGTGTAGATGGTCGTCCTCTTGTAACAAAGATGTGCTTTAGATATTTAAATACATTAGATAACTTAGGTGCAGCTCCAGAACCAAACTTAACAGTTCTTTGGGCTAAGAACCTTCCACTTAACTGGAAGAAGTACTGCGCTAAGATGTCAATTAAGTCTTCATCAATCCAGTATGAAAACGATGACTTAATGAGAGTAACTCATGGTGATGATTACGCAATCGCTTGTTGTGTATCTTCAATGAGAGTTGGTAAGGAAATGCAGTTCTTCGGTGCTAGAGCTAACCTTGCTAAGTGTTTATTATATGCTATCAACGGTGGTGTTGATGAATGCAGTAAGAAGCAGGTTGGTCCTAAGTACAGACCAATTACTTCAGATGTATTAAACTACGACGAAGTAATGGAAAAATTCAAAGATATGATGGCTTGGTTAGCAGGCGTTTACGTAAATGCATTAAACATCATTCACTATATGCATGATAAGTACTGCTACGAAAAGCTTCAGATGTCATTACATGACAAGGAAGTTAAGAGATACTTCGCTACAGGTATTGCTGGTCTTTCAGTTGTTGCTGACTCATTATCAGCTATCAAATATGCAACAGTTAAGCCAGTAAGAGATGAAAACGGTATTGTAATTGATTACATCACAGAAGGTGATTTCCCTAAGTATGGTAACAATGATGACAGAGTTGACTCATTAGCTCAGGAATTAGTTTCAACATTCATGAACATGATCAGACAGCATCACACATACAGAAATGGTTTCCCTACTATGTCAGTATTAACAATTACTTCAAACGTAGTATACGGTAAGAACACAGGTAGCACACCAGATGGTAGAAAATATGGTCAGCCATTAGCTCCAGGTGCTAACCCAATGCACGGAAGAGATAAGAGCGGTGCAGTTGCTTCATTATCATCAGTTGCTAAGCTTCCATTTATGGATGCACAGGATGGTATTTCAAATACATTCTCAATCATTCCAGGTGCTCTTGGTAAGGAAGATCAAATCTTTGCAGGTGATCTTGAAGTTGAACTTGAAGGCTTTGTAGCTGAATAAGATATAGAAAAGGATGATGCAAACTATGAGTGACAAACGAATAGATGATATTGTATCGATGCTAGACAATTTTATGAGCCAGGGTGGCGGACATATGAACGTCACCGTTGGCCAAAATACAGATATTAATGATAAAAAGGTTGTTCAAACAAGTAGTAGCGAATGTGCTACTGGCAACCTTGCCTGCCAGGTACCTACATTACATGAAGGTCTGGACGGCGAAGAATAATTTTAGGAGGTAAACCCATATGGCAAATCAAAATCAGATTAACAACTTAGTTTCTTTATTAGATGGTTATGTAGAAAAAGGTGGTCATCACCTTAATGTTAATGTTTTTACAAGAGAAACATTAATGGATGCTCAGGCTCATCCAGAAAAGTATCCTCAGCTTACAGTAAGAGTTTCTGGATACGCTGTAAACTTTGTTAAGTTAACAAAGGAACAACAGGATGATATTATCTCAAGAACATTCCATGAATCAATCTAATATTTGTAAATACTAAAACAATGTGATATAATTAAGGGAGGCATAAGCCTCCCTGTTTTTGACAATGAATGGATGGATGTAATATGATAGGTAGAATTCACTCTTTAGAAACTTTTGGTACAGTTGATGGTCCTGGCGTACGTTTTGTAGTATTTGTTCAGGGTTGTCCAATGCGTTGCCTTTACTGCCATAATCCAGACACCTGGGATCCAACTAAAGGCAAAGAGATTACAAGCGATGAGATTTTAGCTGAATATGAAAAAAGTAAGATGTTTTATACCGGTGGTGGTCTTACAGTAACTGGCGGAGAACCATTACTTCAGATAGATTTTCTATTGGAATTATTTGAAAAGGCGAAAGCACGTGGCATACACACCTGTATAGACACTTCAGGCATTACCTACAAAGAATCTAATGCCGCACATATAGAAAAATTAGACAAGCTTATGCAATATACAGACTTAGTTATGCTTGATATTAAGCATATCGACCCGGCAGAGCATTTAAAGCTTACAGCTCAGCCTAATACAGGCATATTAGCATTTGCAAAATATCTTGAAAGAAAGAAAATACCTGTGTGGATAAGACATGTAGTTGTACCCGGTATAACTGATAATCCTGTTTACTTAGACAGATTAGGTCAATTTTTAGGTACACTTACCAATCTAAAAGCTTTAGATGTACTTCCATATCACGATATGGGCGTAGTAAAATACGAAAGTCTGGGTATGGAATATCCTTTAAAAGGCGTTCCAGCAATGTCAAAAGAGGATGCAATTAAAGCTAAGCGTATCATCCTTAACGCAATTGTCAAAAAACGAAATGAAATTGCTAAACAATAACACTTGTATATTTTAAAAAAATGTTTTATAATAAAATCACAATAAAATAAGGAGGACAAAATACTATGGCATATGTAATTTCAGATGAATGTATCCAATGTGGTGCTTGCGCATCTAACTGTCCAGTTGAAGCAATCAAGGAAGGCGACGGCAAGTTCGTAATCGATCAAGACGCTTGTGTTCAATGTGGCGCTTGTGCTTCTAACTGTCCTGTAGACGCTATTAAAGAAGATTAATATTAATTTATTAGGGCTCCCTCATATGAGGGAGCCCCTTTCTTATTCTTCTTTTCTTTATGTAAAAGAGAAAAGAAGAACAGTTGCCTGTTCCTCTAATTATCTTTTTTTCCAAAGTTTCTTTTTCTTTTCCCGCTGTTCCTTCTGGCAATTACGGATAGTCTCGTCCAATTTTTTATAACGTTCTTCCTCTAATTCCTCGCGAACACGCATGTGATAATCAAGTTCTTTTACAAGTTTATCACTAACTCTGTCACCAATTTCATCACTAAGAATTATATTATTGTCTCTAAGCACCTTAGTAACAATATTGCCAATAATCTCTTCAAACTGCTGCATTTTATCATTGGCAGGCTGGGGTGCTGACTGTTTCAAATCTATAACTGCTCCGGTAATCTCTTTATCCTTATCAATCAGTAATCTGATTGTCTTTAACTGATATCCCATATCCCTGTATTCTTTAATCTGTTTAAAGACATCTATATGCTCATTCATATAATAACGATGACCCATCTCATTACGTGGAATAGAAAGCTTTAATTCATCTTCCCAGTATCTTAAAACATGTGTCTCCAGCTCTGTCATATTAGCTGCATCTGAAATTGTATATCTATTTTCTTCCATACTCTCACCTCTTTACAAATTATAACATATAGGGTGAATTATGCAAGAAAATGTGTTTTACAAAATACGACATTATTTCTTAAGATTTGCAAATCTTGTATAATCAGGTAACCAGGCAAGCTCAACAGTTCCAATAGGACCATTTCTTTGCTTAGCTATAATAATCTCTGCAATACCTTTTCTTTCTGTATCCTTATTATAATAATCTTCTCTATATATAAACATTACTACGTCCGCATCCTGCTCAATAGAACCAGATTCACGCAAATCCGAAAGCATTGGTCTGTGATCCTGTCTTTGTTCAACAGCACGGCTAAGCTGAGATAATGCTATAACCGGTGCATCAATCTCTCTTGCTAAAGCCTTTAAAGAACGTGAAATCTCGGCAATTTCCTGTTCACGACCATTTTTGCTGTTACCTGACATCAACTGTAAGTAGTCAATAATTACAAGACCTAAATCGTTTTCCAGTTTCATTTTACGGCACGCCGAACGTAATTCATTGATAGAAATACCCGGTGTATCATATATTATAAGCTTTGATTTACCGATTTTGTCGGCAGTTTCAATAATACTCATCATTTCATCTGGATTTAAGTTACCAACTCTGATTTTTTGTGAATTTACACCTGAGTCCAAAGAGAACAGACGAGTTACTAACTGTTCCTTTGACATTTCCAGACTGAAAATTGCTGTTGTAACATTGCTTTTAAGTACAGCATCCTGAGCCAGATTCAAAACAAATGCTGTTTTACCCATAGATGGTCTGGCCGCAATAAGCACAAGGTCTGATTTTTGGAAGCCTGCAGTTTTTGCATCTAAATCAATAAACCCTGTTGGGATACCGGTAACTACTCCACTAGAATGTGTTGCTCTTTCAATATTATCTAATACATTAATTACTATGTTATTAATTGGGGTAAAATCCTTTGCCCCACTCTTTGATTTTACAAGTTTAAAAACTTTATCCTCTGCCTGACCTAAGACATAATCAACATCGCTATTAATATAGCACTCGTTATTAATCTCTGTTGTTAAACCTATTAAGTCCCTAAGCAAGGCTTTTTCTTTAACAATCTGTGCATATGCTTTTACATTTGCTGTTACTGGCACACTCATTGCCATACTTGCAAGATATTGCATATCTGACAGTTCTCCTGCCACATTATTATCCTTTAAACGGCTTTGTAATGTAACTAAGTCAACTACTGCATTTTCTTTATAAAGCTCAACCATCGCCTCAAATAATATTCCACAGCCTTTATTATAAAAAGACTCCTTTGTTAATATCTCGGAAGCTATGGTAATTGCAGTGCGGTCTGTTAACATAGAACCTATTACAGACTGTTCAGCCTCAAGATTGTTCGGCATGGTTCTTATAATTTCTTCCTGACTCATTTTTTCACCGCCTACTTTGTCTCTGTTACCTTTACTGTAAGTTTTGCAGTAACATCCTTATGAACCTTTACCGTAATAATATGTGTCCCAGGAGTTTTAATTGCTTCATCTAACTGCATTTTCTTCTTATCAATTTCAAAACCTAACTGTTTTTTAGCTTCTGCTGCAATCTCTTTAGTGGAAACTGACCCAAATATTCTGCCATTTTCTCCAACCTTGATGCCTACAGTTACTGGCTTTTCTTCTATCTTTGCTGCAAATTTCTTCGCATCCTCTAATTGCTGTAATGCTACCTTATCAGCATTAGCTTTTTGTAATTTTAAGTCGTTAAGATTCTTATTATTAGCTTCAATTCCTAATTTTTTTGGAAGGATGAAATTTCTTGCATATCCTTCATTGACCTTTACTATTTCGCCTTTTTTTCCAAGGCTTTTTACATCCTGAAGTAAGATTACTTCCATTTTATATCACTTCCTAAATTTCATTATTTTGCAACATATCATCTAAAGTATGCTTTATTGTATTAATAGCTTCCTCTATGCTGCAATCCTTCATCTGGGCACCGGCAATATTCATATGACCACCGCCACCAAGTTTTTCCATAACTAATTGAACATTTATATCGTCAATAGACCTTGCACTGATATAAATAGTTTCATTGTATTCTGTAAATACAAAGGAAGCCTTTATATTAGCTACATCTAAAAGCTCATTAGCCACCTGCGCGCCTACTATTGTAGGGCTTGTAAGACCTTCGCTAGGACATGTTGAAATAGCAAAATTCTCTCTGTAAACCTCTGCTCTGCTTACACCCTCTGCTCTTGCTTTATATTCTTCCATGTCATTTCTTAGAATCTTTCTTACTCTATTTATATCAGCACCATTTCTTCTAAGGTATGCTGCTGCCTCAAAGGTTCTTACACCAGCCTTATTAATAAAGTTATTAGTATCAATTACAATACCGGCATATAACGCATCTGCTTCTACAGACTTTAACTTAATGCCTTCCTTTATGTATTGAAGTATCTCTGTAACCATTTCACAGGTTGAAGAAGCAAATGGTTCAATATATGAAAGCTCAGCCTTATCTATAGTATCACTACCCTGCCTGTGATGGTCTAACACTACTACCTTACTGCATAAATCAATAAGCTCCGGACATTCTGTTATGGATGGCTTATTAACATCAACTACTACTAAAACTGTATTAAGATCAACCACTGCCTTAGCCTCTTCGCAGCCTAGGAACATATCTCTGTCATAATCAGCACTTGCCATAAACTGATCAATAACAGGACGTACACTTGTTGTAATATCCTGAATTACCACGTGGGCCTTTTTGCCTAATTCTTTAGCAGCACGACATATACCAACAGATGCGCCTAAGGAATCCACATCACCTAATTTATGTCCCATTACAAGAACTCTGTCGCTTGAATCCATAATTTCTTTAAGGCTGTGAGCTTTAACTCTTGCCTTAACTCTTGTATTTTTCTCTACCTGCTGACTCTTACCACCGTAATAATTAATAGTATCTTTATCTCTTACTACAACCTGGTCACCACCACGGCCTAATGCTAAGTCGATTGCAGCTCTTGCCAATTCATAGTTCTTGGCATAATTGCCGCCACCAGCACCAACACCCATACTTATAGTTACTGACATTTCGTTACCAATGCTTATAGTCTTAACTTCATCAAGCACTGTAAAACGCTCCTGACAAAGCTGTTCTAAATATTTATATCTAAATACTGCAAGATATTTGTCCTTTTCAAGCTTTTTAACAATACCGTCTCCCATAGAAATACATTTATTAACTCTTCTGTCAACTAAGCTTACTAATACGGAACGTCTTACTTCATCAATACTTTCTAAGGCTTCTTCATAATTGTCTATATAGATAAGTGCAGTTACAAAGCCTTCATCATGTAATTCCTGCATATAACGGTTAATAGTTGTTTCATCAAACATATATAACGCCACAAGTACAGTTGAATCATTTTGAGCGTCTTCAAATATTTCATTATTTTCAGCAAGTTCTGTTATGTCCATCTTTTTAAGCTGAACACTAAAATCTCTGTCACCATACTGGATTTTTATTTCCTTCATATCCACATCATATGGCATATCTTCTGTAGAAATACCTTCGAATAACTCCGATATTAATCTACCTTTTATCTTATCCTTAAGACATAGCTCACTAAACTTTTCGTTGCCCCATAACACTGTTCCATATTCATCTAAAAGAGCGTATGGTATGGTAAGTTCAGAAAAAATCTGCCTTTGTACCTTTGAATAACCTAATGCAAAATCAATCAGCGCCTCGAATATCATAGGATTTAAATGTACTATAAGCACAACACATACAATGGCATATACAACTGCAAATGCTGTCATAAATATAGCTGCACGCATATTTATAAAGTACATTGTAACCGTTACTACCAGAATGAGTAAACCAAAATATATCGGCCAACGCATATAGGTTTTTAACTTTCCTTTTAATTTTATCGGTGTTTTCATATCCTTCTCCATTTCATTATATCAAGTCCATTTTTAGCCACATATATATCAATTATAACATTTTTATAAATATTTCACAAGTAGCATATCTATTTCGTTAATGCCTCAATATATTTGTTATAATTTTCTTCAAACTTTATTCCTATATGACTCTGTCTGTCAATAATGAGCGACTCATAAGTACCATATACAGGCAATCTCAAGGTCTTCATATCATAGCCTAAATAAGTTACTGCATTTGATGCATAACCTAAAATTTCACCACTTGTCATATCTGTGAGAACCATAGGGAGAACCTTTGTTAGCACCTGGTCTATGGTAGAAATGTCTGAAGTCTTAGCTTTATTAAACAAAGATGTTAAGACCTTTCTTTGTCTTTCTGTTCTCTCAAAATCATCGCCTATATATCTGATTCTGCTATATGATAAAGCCTGAACACCATTAAGCTTAATAGTACCAACGTAATCATCCTCAATACGGTTTTCATTTATATCTTTACCCATAATCTTGCATATTTCAGTGGCATAACCATTAATATAATGAGCTTCGCCCTCTTTTAAAGTAATATCAACACCGCCTAATATATCGATTCCATCAACAAAACCGACAAAATTAACTGCTACATACTTATCAATATTAATTCTAAAATTAGATTCAATGGTCTTAATTAAAAATTTACCACCACCGGCAAGATATGCTGCATTTAATTTACCATATGACACCTTCTTGCCTCCCATTGTAAGCTGGGTAGGATATTTTACATATACATCTCTCATAATCGATGTAAGTAAAATGCGCTTATTCTTTTTATTAATAGATACAATTATCATTGCATCCGAATTACCAGAAAATGAAGTTGTACTTCTTGTATCTGAACCAATAAGCAATATATTAGTTACATTTGGATCATTGTAATAAAGGCTTTCATCCGTAGTATAAAATGAATTAATTGCATCCTCCTGCTTTTCTACAACCTCTTCTTTTGTATCCGGTAAAGTTACAGTAGGCTCTTCTTCTACCTTTTCAATAGGTATATCAATAATAGTAGGCTCCTCCTGGGTATCATAATTAATATACCCTAAATACTGCTTCACCTTAATTGCACCCACTGTCACCACAGTTATAATCAACACTAAAAACACTGCTACTACTGTTAATATAATCTTTTTCTTTTTAGACATCTTTTTCTTCTCCACTATAAAACTCCTGCATTTTTACGATATTTATATGGCGAAACGCCCTTTATTTTTTTAAATGCGTCACCAAAATAATTACTGTCATTAAAGCCACAGTCAAGGGCTATATCCGTAATCTTATCATTAGTTGTCAAAAGTCTGTCACACGCTTCTCGTAATCTTACACTAATAAGATATTCCTTAAAGCCAAAACCGGTAACAGATTTAAATTTTTTAGAAAAGTACGATTTACTCATACAGAATCTGTTTGCAATCATATCTAAGGTTATATTATTGGCATAATTATTGAAAATATATTCAACCGCATCAGCTATAATCTTATTATCTTCATCAAATTCAATATTATTTGTTTTATCTGCCTTATGGCACCTATAAATAAATGACATTAATTCAAGAAAATAACATCTTTTTAATACACTGGATACGCCATCTATCTCATCCTGCTCGTATATCATCTTTTTGAGTAATTCTTCTACATACTCTCTCTTTGAAGCCGGCACCTTTATATGTCTGTACTCAAACAGCCCTGCTGCCTCATTCTCGGATATACTTCTAAAAAATGACTCAACAGCTTCCTTTGAAAAATAAATACTTACCCATTCTATTGTACAGGCATTGCCTTCCACATGTGTACCTCTATGCAAGGCAGTACTTGGAATAAGAATAAAATCACCCTTATCCATAATGTGAATTGAATCGTTAACTGTCATAGAACGCTTGCCGCCGAGTAAATATCCCAGCTCATAGTACGGGTGAAAATGTGCAATCTGTGGCGGATAATTCACCTCACGTCTAACTTTTTCAATGTAAATACCATTATCATCATTACTTATGTTTCTACTAGCCATCTAAAAACCTTCTTCCTCAAGTATAAACGCACCTACAAATATATTCTGCCACATCTTACAGCTTTTTTCAACAATTAATCTGTATTTATTTGTATTTTTAACTATTAATATGTAGCAAATACAGTTTTTATTCGGTAAGATATTAATATAATTATTTATAGTGGAGAAAATTTATGAAAAAGAATAATAGTGAACTTATTTTACAGGGTAATTTACTAAAAGCTTTATTAACTTTAGCCATTCCTATAGTACTTAACAGTTTTATCCAGACGATGTACAATCTTACAGATTCCTACTGGCTTGGAAAGCTGGGTGAAACTAATCAGGCTGCAATAACAATGGTTACACCTATACAAAACATTATCGTCAACTTTGGTTCCGGTATAACTGTTGCTGGTGCCATACTAATTGCCCAATATATTGGTGCTAAAGAATATGAGCATGCAAAAAAAATGGCCACACACATCTTTTTATGCGCTCTTTTATTTGCCGTTGTATGCTCAATTGTATGCTTTACTTTCACACCAAGTATTGTTAACTGGTTAGGTGGTGCACAAAACGTTCGCGATATGGGTATAACATATCTTAGAATCATCGTTCTTGATATGCCATTCCTTTTTCTTATAAATATATTTATAGCAGTTAATCAGGCTCAGGGAAATACTTTAAAGCCAATGCTTGTTAATTTAAGTGGTGTAATTATAAATATTTTCCTTGATCCGGTATTAATCTTTGGAGCCAACCTAGGCATTGCTGGTGCCGGTCTTGCAACTTTATTTTCAAAAGTTCCGTGTGCAATAATAGCAACAATAGTTTTACTTAACAAGAAGAATTTTATACATGTCAGCTTTAAAAACTTTAAATTTGAAACAGAAAAAGTAAAATCCATAATCAAGGTAGGTCTCCCTACTGCCCTCGGCGGAAGTACAATGCAGTTTGGATTCCTGCTTATGAGTAAAAATGTTGTAAAATATGGTACAGTAGCAACTGCAGCCTATGGCATTGGCAACAGAGTTAATGGGTTAATCTCCCTCCCATCAAATGCCATGGGTTCAGCTGTTAGTACAATGGTTGCACAAAATATCGGTGCAAATCAATACGAACGTGCAGAAAAGGCTTATCGATTATCAAGAAATATTTCTGTAATGTTTTTATTCTTCGGCGGTGTAATACTATCAAATATGAATGTATCTAACGCCATTGTATCGATTTTCTCAGATAATGATGAAGTTATCAGCTTTGCCGCCGACTTTTTAATGGTTATGGCAATCTGTAGCTGGACTAACGGTGTATACAACTCAACCAACGGCCTGTTTAACGGTTCAGGTCATACTATGGTTACTATGGCTATTGATGCCTCAAGAATGTGGGTATTCCGTTTCCTAACCCTATATATATGCGAAACTGTATTTAATATGTGTCTTGCAAGTATATGGTATTCAGTTGTAGTTAGTAATGCAATTTGTTCACTTATATTCTGGATATTATATAAGAGTGGACTTTGGAAAAAACGTGTTATTCGAGTTCGTTAATCAATACATAAAAGCTGCCAGGAATTACCCTAGCAGCTTTATTACTTCATCTATTACATTAGAACGTACCTTAATCCAATACTCTTTGCCTCTTTGAGTATTGATTACAAGTAAGTCTACTTTTTCTTTTCTAACCTTAACAATATCTTCCTTGGCTAACATTCTTGATTCGCAGCCAATAACAAATGCTACATATTTTTCACCTATTTTTATACTGTTAAAGGATTTTCCTTTATTTAAGTCCTCTATCAAATCATCATTGGTAATATTTCTTTCTTTAAGCTGTTTTTTTATTCTCTTTTGAGATGCACCGCTTACAATATATGTGGTCATTACAATAATATAAATAATAACCAAAATACACACTACAAGGGCTACATAGTCCCAAAATGACATATATGCTGTCTTATAATATACACTTAAAACTTTTTCACTGTCACTATAATTTAAATCTTTAACAGCTTCATCATATAACTTTTTTAAATCACTGTCCATAACTTCAAGATGACCATTTAACTTTATAGGTGTTATAACATTCTGTTTATCAAGTGTATTTTCAAAATGCTCCTTTGCATGTTTTTTATATTTTTCTGGAACATAAACTGCCAGTAGCCACTCTTTTTCATCTTCTTTAGGATAAGGAATTATGCAATAACTGCCTCTGCCGTCTTTTACCTCTGCAAAATTTGCATATATTTCATTTATTTCCAGCTCAAGATACATTCCCTTTTTTAGCTGACCCACAGAAATCTCTGACATATCCATATGTGGCATATAACCAAACATTTCAAAGCCTGTAAATATTAACAGTGCTGTACTAAATAAGACTAAAAATATCATTAAGCCTACATATCTTTTAAATCCTAATATTCTAAACTCTTTTATCATATACTTCCTCCTTTACTATTTTGCTTTTATAACCCCATAAATATCTCTTTTTGAAACACCTCTGTCCTTTGCTACAAGCTTCATCGCTTCTTTTTCATCTATTCCTTTTTCAATATACATATTAAAATGGTCTTCAATAGTAATATCTTCCCATTTTGAAGATTCTTCCAATGCCATTTCCTGTCTTGATTTACCTTCAATTACAAGAACAAATTCACCCTTTGGCTCGTTGTCCTCATAATATTCAACGGCTTCCTTAAGGCTTAAAATATTAACATTTTCATGCTTTTTTGTCAGCTCTTTACAAACAGAAATATTTCTGTTTTCTCCTAAATGTTCTTTTAATTCTTCTAAAGTTTTCTTAAGTCGATGTGGCGCTTCATATAAAATAATAGTTCTGGTTTCATTTTCCAGTTCCTTTAAAATAACATTTCTTTCTTTTTTTTCGGCAGGTAAAAATGCTTCAAATGCAAATCTTCTTGTTGCCTTTCCTGATATTGTAAGTGCAGTAATAACTGCTGCCGGTCCAGGAAGAGAAGTTACTCTTATCCCAGCTTCATAACACTGCTTTACAAGTTCCTCGCCAGGGTCTGAAATTCCAGGCGTACCTGCATCTGTAATAAGTGCTACATTGGTTCCATTAAGCATTTTTTCAACAAGATGTTTTGCTTTATCAATCTTATTAAACTCATGATAGCTGGTCATTGGAGTTTTTATGTCATAATGATTAAGAAGTTTTATGCTATGCCTTGTATCTTCGGCAGCAATTAAATCCACTTCTTTAAGCTTATTTAAAACTCTTATGGTTATGTCTTCCATATTTCCGATTGGAGTGGCACATAAAAATAATTCACCAGCACTCATAAATTAACCTCATTTACATTAAAATTTACTTATATCAGCTACCTATTCCTGATATAAATCATATACTTCTTGGGTATATTTTCCCACTTCCTCATAGATAATAAGTGGTTCTAGCATCTTAACCATAGATTTAGCACCTTTTATAGCTTCTATAAGCACCATATTAGCTTCCTTATCCACAAAGGGATGTACCAAACGAACCTTTTTAGGCTCTAATTTATATCTGGTTAAGACCTCAAATATCTCTACTAATCTATGCGGTCTATGTACCATATAAAATCTGCCATTTACCGTTAAAAGCTTAGACGCCTGAGCAATTACGTCTTCTAGGGTACAAAGCACCTCATGTCTTGCAATTGCTTTTACATCTTGTGGATTTTTAAGTCCGTGATTCTCGTTCATATATGGAGGATTAGATGTTACAACATTAAATTTGCCTGCTCCAAATAAAGAAACAGCCTCCTTTATATCACCCTTAACTATATGAATCTTTTCGCTAAGTCCATTATATTCAACACTTCTTTTTGCTAAATCTACACTAATGTCCTGTATTTCAAGGCCTGTAATGTCACTAGCTCCTGACCTTGCTTCTATCATAATGGGAATAATCCCATTACCACAGCCTAAATCAATACATCTGTCGTCTTTTTTTACATTTGCAAATGCAGCTAACAAAACCGCGTCCATTCCAAAGCAAAATGCTTTCTTATTCTGGATGATTCTATAGCCCTTGCGACCCAAATCATCCAATCTTTCGTCTTCACTTAAATTAATCGTCATTTAATAAAGATTTCCCTTCTTTTCTCTCAAGGGCTTCAAGTGCCTTTAACTCTTCATCATTGATATTGTATCTGTCACTTCTCTTCTTAGGCTTAAACTTAAGATCTAATACATTATATTCCTTGATTTCTTTCTCATCATTCTCTAAGGTAATAATTACTTTTACCAGCTGTCTTAGTACATTTACACTATATACCTCGCCACTGTATCCGTCATTAGTTCTTACAATATCTCCTACATCAGGAAGATAACGGTTTAACTCCTCATATGTATCTGCCTCATTTTTTAAGCAACACATAAGTCTTCCACAAACACCTGATATTTTAGATGTATTAAGAGATATATTCTGCTCCTTAGCCATCTTTATTGAAACTGAACCAAAGTCTGAAAGATATTTGTGACAGCATAATTCTCGTCCACAAATACCTATACCTCCCTTTAATTTAGTCTCGTCTCGTACTCCAATCTGTCTTAACTCTATACGGGTCTTAAAAATAGCTGCCAAATCCTTAACCAATTCTCTAAAATCCACTCTACCGTCAGCGGTAAAATAAAAAAGTAATTTGTTATTATCAAATGTATACTCAACATCAACAAGCTTCATTACAAGATTATGCTCTCTTATCTTTTCTAAGCAAACCTCTTTTGCATATTGCTCTTTTTCTTTATTCTTTTCAGCTATCTTGTGATCCTCTGGTGTAGCTACACGAATAATTGGTTTTACATATTCTTCCGGACTTTCAATTAATTTATCTGCCACAACTACATATCCGTACTCTGTACCTCTAGAAGTTTCAGCAATAACATACTGTCCTGCTTTTACTTTATGATTATTCTGAAGATAATAGCTTATCTTACCTCCTTCGCGGAATCTGACTCCTACTACTTTTAACATTCTAATTCTCCTTTATTGTCAATACCATAAGCTCTATGACCAGATCAAAATTAACATTGGCCTTAAGCCTGTCTTTTGCCTTATTAAAGGCATTTAAAATATTTTCCAGACCTTCATAAGTATGCTTTGAGGCCTGTTCCCTTATATAAGAAAGTTCTTCTCTGAAAGTAACTGCGTCAATATTGGCTGTTGCCTTATATAAAAGCACATCCTTGTACCATACCATTAAAAAATCAATATATGAATCTATCTGATTCTTAAACTGACCTACACTCTTAAATGCAGAAATAAGCTCTGAAGTGGTCATTTCATCTACATACTTTACAACCCATAAGGCACTTTCTCTTAATTTTTCGTATTCCTCTGAGCTCGCCATCTCTATTGCTTTTCCTAATCTTCCCTGGGCAAATGATGCTGCAAATTCAGATACATCCTTTGCAAGCTTTAATTTGTCCGTAAGATAGCTATAAACTTCTTTATAGCTAAGCGGTAAAAGATTAAGACGTATACATCTTGACATAATTGTTGGTAAAAACATTTCACAGTTAGTTGTAAGAAGCATAATAATTGCATACTCCGGCGGTTCTTCAATAGTCTTTAATATTGCATTTTGCGCCGCCGTATTAAGCTTTTGTGCATCATTTATTATATATATCTTATAACGGTTACTATATGGCTTAATCATCACATCACCGTTTAGCTGCTCTCTTACATCATTAACGCTGATTATACCTGATTTTTCATGTCCAACCATTATAATATCCGGATTATTATCAGTGACGGATTGAACACATGACTGGCATTCCATACAAGGTTCACTTTTTCCGCTCTTACATTGTAATGCCATTGCAAATGCTTTTGCTAAAGTTAATTTGCCAATTCCATCTTCGCCTTCTAATATATATGCATGAGAAACCTTTCCATACTCAATTGCATTTTTTAAATGCTCAATAATCCTTTGGTGCCCTACAATATCATTAAATCCTGCCATTTCCTCTCCATCCTTATGCTACTAAATCCAACAACAAACCTCTAATCTCATCAACCCTGCCTAAAATAGCTATATGATCCTTTTCCTCTTTTATGAGCTCAGTAGCCAAATCATCCAGATTCTTGTCCACTAATTTTACAATACCATACACTCTGTGACGGCCTCTTTTGTCAAGGAAATTTTCTCTTGAAAACTCATGTGAACGGTTAACAACTTCATTTACAAAGCCTTTAACCAATTCACGATATTTCTTCATATCCTTAATATCCATATGCTTAGCCAGCTTATTACCCTGTTCAGTAATCTCGTTAATCATTGTATTAAGTTTATTTTGCAACTCTTTTTCTTCAATATTGCTCACAAGTGTAAATTTAAAAGTACTGTCTTTACTTGTAGCAGGCGCACTTGCAGTGGCACTTTGGGTCTGATTTATTTCATTTATTCTAATATCCACTTTGAACACCTCCTAAAATTTCCTTATTGTATTATAACATATTATATTTTATGTCTGCAACGATTTCCTGATAACAACGGTCAAAATCATCATTTACATATCGCTTTTTTATCCCAGCTTCCATTAATTTTTCCTCTGAAAAATCTACACTGTCTGCCAGAAATCTACGACAAAGCTCCGCATATTTAGGATTACTTTGCTGTCTCTCTCTTTCTACAGCTCTTAAAAGCCTTATTCCGTCATCTACCTCTATATATATCGGCACTAAAACCTCACTACCATAGTAGGCTTTGAATTTATTATATACATCTAAGGTACCTATAACAATATAATTACCTTCGTCCATCTTTATCTGACCGTCATCAGGTGTAAAATATTTCCACACACCATGAACAGTATTATATTCTCTAAGCTCAATTAGCCTGTCATTATTTATAAATGCTTTTAAAACACTGTCGTCTACAAAATGATAATTAACACCATCTTCTTCATTAGCTCTTATAGGTCTTGTTGTATACATTACAACCTGCTTTAGCATAAGCTCCTTATCTTCAATAAGCTTTTTATAAAAACTATCCTTACCACTAGAACTCTTTCCCATTAAAATAAATATCTTAGCCATAGTTTCATTCCTCTTTTATAATTGTTATCTTTTCGTCTTCAATTCCTATAACATTAAAACCCTTTTGAATGTAATCCTCTATAGTATGTAAAATGCCCTTTGTTACCCTTTCACCTGGAACAATCAGCGGCACTCCCGGTGGATATATGTATATAAAATTCCCTGATACACATCCTATTGAATCCTTTAAAAGTATTTTATCCACATTTTTCTCTTTTGCCTCTGATATTGTGCACACAATTTCCACATAATCCACATTTTCTTGTGTATTTTTATCAGAAAAACATATACATTCTTTGTCAATTCTTGTCAAAACCTCTTGTAATCTGTCATAGCAATCTAAATTATCCCCAACACTGGTCATTGCTACTACATAATCTCCGGCCGACATTTCACATTGTATCTGATAATCCTTTAATAGTATATCATACAAGTTCTTTCCACTTAAATTGGTCCTTTCTGTAGAAATTACAAGCTTAGAAATATCATCACTTTCAAATAATTTCAAATGCTTTAGTTCTTCCCTTAAATGCTTTCTAAGCTGTTTTAGCCTGCTTACATATTGATCAAAAACACCTTTTTTACTTATAAATTCTCTACACAAAACCATGCCTGAAAGTAAAATATAAGAAGGACTTGAGCTTTGGAAAATGCTAAGATACATTTTTACCTTGTCAACAAGCACATTATTTGCCTTAACATGAATAATTGCTGACTGTGTAAATGCTGGTAAAGTCTTATGCCAGCTCTGCACCACAATATCTGCACCACATTTTATAGCCGATTTGCAAAAATCCTCATGAAATCCAAAATGTGCTCCATGTGCCTCATCTACAATTAAAATTGCATCGTAGCTGTGCACTATCTGGCTTATTGCGCTAATATCTGATACTATCCCTTCATATGTAGGCGAAGTTATAACTACAGCCTTAAAATCAGGATTTGCCTTAAATGCCTCTTCAACCTTAACAGGATTAATTGCCTTACAAATCATACTTCCCTCATACTGTTGTGGAAATATGTATTGCGCCTTTAGTTCATTTAAAAATATGCCATTATATACTGATTTATGGCAATTCCTTGCCACTAAAATATTGTCTCCCTTTTTAGTTGATGCACTTATAGCTGCTAAGATTCCAACAGTACTTCCATTTACAAGGTATCTGCTAAAATCTGTATCATACATTTTTCTTAACTCATCTTCTTCAGACTTAAAAATGCCTGAAGGATTATGATAATCATCAAATCCATCAATCTCCGTAATATCAATTGCATATGGGCTTACACCTTCAAATAAATCCATATTACGCTTATGTCCCGGCATATGCATAGGCATATATTTTTCTTTTGAATAAAATTTTAATTGCTCAAATAAACTCACTATAATCACCTATTAAATTTTAACCTAAACCGCAATAAATATCCATACTTATCTTGCATTTTATCAAAAAACTCCTTATAATATACTTTGCTACATTTAGGTAGCACAAGGAGGTTATTTATGACAATAGATAAAATATTACCGGAGATATATAGTTTCTTTGACTTTACACGACACGGTTGCATTACAGCAAGAAAGAAAGGACTCAACTCTTACACTACACATATTGGTGGAGAGATACCTGATTCTCATCCACTCCCATATAATGTATACAACCTTGTAAGTGAACACCTTACTAAGTATCCTGATGATGTTGCCGTTTTAGTCTCAATGATTGAGGAGGAACTTCAAAAACCTGTCTACGAAGCTGCTTCATATGAAATAACACCAACCTCTTATATTTTCAAAAAGAGCAAGCTTAGTAGAAAACGTTCACTCCCCCAGGTAAATGTATCAATCAAACTTAATCCATAAAGAAAATAGGTCGGACTCTATGTCTGACCTATTTCTTTTATTTATTTAAAATTAAACAACTTTTTTTAACACTCTCTGCTTAAACGATCTAATCTTAATACCATAGCGGCTTGACATTACTATTCCAGCTAAAAGCATACCTATTGCCAATCCTTGAGAACAATCTATTACTGCTTCTACAATTGAATTATTAGCATAAATCACAGTATCTTTAACTATTAAATATAACAGCAAGAAAATCATAGCTATTGTGTTACATATTCGTTTACGCTTTTCCTTTCTCCATTAAGAATCTCTCGAAGGTCAATTTCATAATAATCAGATACCTCAATCAAAATATCTAAGTCCGGCATATTATTCCCATTTTCCCAACGTGATATTGTTCTGTTTGATACATTAAATTGTTCCGCAAGTTTTTCCTGGGTTATACCTTTTTCCTTGCGTAGTTCTTTTAAAAAACTACCTATTTTTTTTGATCCATATTATATTGTTTTCTCCTTTCAAGTATATCGTATTAGATTTATCACAAAAAAACACGACACAAAGCGAGAAATATCGTATTTTTCTATCGGACACACTATGTCTACTATTATTTTTTAGTTGATTTCCAAAATATTTTTCGTAAAAATAAAAAGAACACTCTCTCAAGTGTTCTTAAATGCCCAAAGCCGGAATCGAACCAGCGACACGAGGATTTTCAGTCCTCTGCTCTACCAACTGAGCTATCTGGGCGTTTGTAATTTTACAAAAGCTTTTAATGCTTTTTAAGTAGCGGGAACAGGATTTGAACCTGTGACCTTCGGGTTATGAGCCCGACGAGCTGCCTAGCTGCTCTATCCCGCGTCATTATTTATTATTGTTATAAAATAACAAATGGATGGAGATGGATTCGAACCATCGTAGACGTCGTCAACAGATTTACAGTCTGCCCCCTTTGGCCGCTCGGGAATCCATCCATATTTATGTATCTAATTGATACAAAGCCGACGACCGGACTTGAACCGGTAACCTGCTGATTACAAGTCAGCTGCTCTGCCAATTGAGCCACGTCGGCGAAGTGGGACCAATAGGGCTCGAACCTATGACCCCCTGCTTGTAAGGCAGGTGCTCTCCCAGCTGAGCTATGATCCCAAATATTTAATTGTCAAACGACCCGAATGGGGCTCGAACCCACGACCTCCGCCGTGACAGGGCGGCGCTCTAACCAACTGAGCCACCGGG
>JAZQMK010000014.1:0-92106 GCA_045543455.1 Lachnospiraceae bacterium | reverse complement strand
AGGCAGGTTACCCACGCGTTACTCACCCGTCCGCCACTAAGTTATTAAAAGATTGATTGATGCAAGCATCTTTCGCTCACATAATAACTTCGTTCGACTTGCATGTGTTAAGCACGCCGCCAGCGTTCATCCTGAGCCAGGCTCAAACTCTCATACAAAGTTTAATCTGCTAGTACAAACATCTAGCTTCCGTTCTATCTTTTCAGATAGTTTACTGTTTTTAGGTTGTCAACTTTTCGTTGACCGTTCTTTGAATTCTATTTAGAATTTTCAGGTTCGTCTTAGTATTTAGTTATCAAGTTCCTTTTGCTGTTGCAAGCGACAGCTATATTAGTATATAATACTTGAAGTAATTTGTCAATAACTTTTTTGAAAAAAATTACTTTTTTATTCACTGCATTGAAGCTGTCTTTTTAGCAATAAAAATCCACCGTTTTCGGGGGTGGATTTTTATTCTATCATTATTTATTTGCTATGTCAACTACTATTTTATAAAATTTGTTTTTATTTTGGTTTCTTGAGCTGGAATGCTTATTCCTGCTTGTTTTCCTGCTTCTATAGACTTAATAAGCCATGCCATATTCTTACCTAATATACGCATAATTTGAACGCCTTCTTCATCCTTTAATACATCTTCTGGCTTTGAGCCATGTACCATTGGCCAGTAATTAGATGCTGCTAAAGGCATATTTCTGATAAGAAGATATTTTTGTAATTCATCTATTGTAGCAGTTGTTCCGGCTCTTCTTGCTGATGCAATGGCAGCTCCCGGCTTATAAGCAAAGTCCTTACAAACCATAAACATTCTGTCTAAAAATGATATTAATGAACCATTAGCAGAAGCAAAATATACCGGCGAACCAATAACTAAGCCATCTGCTTCTTTCATTTTTAATGCTGCTTCATTTACCACATCATCATATATGCATTTTCCGGTTTTTGCACAGTTTCCACAACCTACACAGCCATGAATTGCTTCATTTCCTATATGAAATATCTCTGTATCAATCCCTTCCTCATTTAATGCATTTGCAACAACCGACAATGCTGTAAATGTACATCCGTTTTTATTTGGACTTCCGTTTATAAGTAAAACCTTCATATTAATCTCCATTTCTAATATTCTTTTATATAGATATTAATGTCTACATCGCCTTCGATACCATCTATTCTGCCTGTTCCTGTATATTGCCACATATTAAATATGTACGGTGTCTGTGGAAATGGCAAATAATCTGCATACCATATTGTATAATTCTTAAGTGCTGCCAAATCAAGTTTCTTTGCGCACCATGGCATATTATAATATATCATGGAATCGTATCCAGCAGCTTCAATCGCATCACAAAAAACCTGACAGTTCTTAGTAACTCTTTCTCTTGTGATATTCTTAGTTCTAGGATTAAGCGAATCCGCAATAGCCTCTGTATCAAATACTACAGGATAGGTTATATTGTATTTTTTAATAGCATCAAGGACGAACTGTGCTTCTTCTAACGCTTCTGCATCATTTATTGCCTGTGAAAAGAAATATACGCCTACTTCTATTCCTGCATTTAACGCACCCTCTATATTTTTAGTAAAGTTCTCATCATAGACTATTTTACCTGCCCAGCCATAGCCGCGGTACCCAAGTCTTATTATTACAAATTCTACACCTGCATCCTTTACCTTTTTCCAGTTAATATTACCCTGGTACTTTGAAACATCTATTCCCCATTTAGAAATAAGCTTGCCATCTGCAGAATAGTATTCATATTTGTTATCTGATTTCTTAAGCTTAGTGCTGTCAAATACCGTTTTAGGGGCATCCTGCTGCAACACCATGGAATATTCTACATTTCCGGGACTTATGTAGGTATATCTTTCACCATATACACCCGGGTTAGAATCAATTACGCCTTGAGCCAGGGTATATGTTGGCAACTCCTCTTTAGTTTCAGTATTATCATTAGGAGTACCTATCCCTACTACCGGCACAAATGGCGCCATTGTAGGCTTCTCAAAATAAACGTCTTTTTTTCTGCATCCACAAACGCCTAGCAGCAATGACAGACACAGCATAACTAAAATGTACTTTTTCAATTTTACTCTCCACTTTTCGTATAATATTATAAATATATACTACTATAATTTATGGGAAAATTGCAAGCATTATTCTTCTGATATATATATATTGAAATCAATAACGCCATTTACCCCATCTAATCTTCCTGTTTCTGTATATTGCCACATTGAAAATTTGTATGGACTTTGTGGAGTCCCTGTATAATCTGCATACCATATATCGTATGGATTTAACTTTTCCAAATCAAGCATCTTTGCACACCAAGGCATATTGTAGTATATCATTGGCTTGTAGCCAGCTGCCTTTACAGCTTCACAGAATATAATACAATTTTTTGTAACACGTTCTTTTTTTATATCCTTAGTACGTGGATTTAACGATTCATCTATTGCCTCTGTATCAAATACTACAGGGTAGGTTATTTTGTAATCCTTAAGCGCATTTATTACAAAATTTGCTTCTTCTAGGGCTTCCTCATCATCTAATGCCTGCGAAAAGAAATACACGCCTACTTCTATTCCAGCATCTATTGCAGACTTTATGTTTTGTTTAAATCTTGTGTCGTAAACAATGTTTCCGGCCTGACCATAGCCTCTAAACCCAAGGCGTATTATTGCAAACTCCACGCCCTGAGCCTTTAGTTTTTTCCAATCAATGTTACCCTGATATCCTGATACATCAACACCCCACTTTGAAACAAGCTTTGTTCCATCTGCTGAATAATATTCATATTTCTTATCATTTACTTTAAATCTTGATGTATCAAAGGTCGTTTTATCAGCACCTTTTTGAAGAACCATTGAAAACTCAGTTCCAAAATGATCAATATATGTATATCGCTTTCCTAAAACTCCGGGATTTGAATCTACTACACCTTCCTTTAGTACATAGGTCTGTTGCTCTGTTGGCGCTTCAGTCGGTGCTTGTGTCGGTTCGCTGTATACAGTTGTAGTCTCTATAGTTTTATTAGCTTCTTCGTAGGCTGTTGTTGCTACAACAGGTGTATCGTCTTTTTTGCATGCTGTTACAAGGATTAAACCTGTGACAAGTCCTAGCATTCTTATGTATTTTTTCAAATTTTATTCACCCTTTTTATTTTTTATTACATTATACACGATATAAGCAATTATTCCAACTGCTAATATAGATAGGATAATTATAATAATTACAAGTGGTGTATTACTTCCTTCATTTTCAGTGCCTTGTACCGCCTCGTCTGTAGGTTCTACAGTTGGGGCTACCGTTGATTCTTTCGTTGGTACTTCTGTCGTTGCTTGCGTTGACTCTTTCGTCGGCTCTTGAGTTGGCGCCTGGGTTGGCGCCTCGGTTGGTGCTTGGGTTGGCACTTCGGTCGGTGCTTGCGTCGGCGCTTCGGTTGGTGCTTGCGTTGGCGCTTCGGTCGGTGCTTGCGTTGGTGCCTCGGTTGGTGGTTCTGTAACATTTTGTACTGACAAATTAGCACCTACGCCATAACTCTTAGCTGTACTTGTTGATTTTAAATTATACAATCCATTTAAGTTAATACTACCATCTGCATTTCTAAATATTTTATGGTAGTCTGCCGAATATTTACCATTAGAATATCCTGGTACTGTTACGCTTTCAAAATCTGAATCTGAAATAGTAACCTTATTGCTTCCATCCTTGGAATTTCCACTAAAGGTTGTTGATGCTGTGTAGCAATATTTTCCTTTGTAATCATATATGGATGTTACAACCTTTCCCTTGAAATTATCGCTGGAAGAATTCTTGTATGACAAAATATTTGTGTAAGTAGCTGATGATGACGCTCTGTAGCATATGTAATTACCAGTACTTGTATATAATCCATTGTTTGCAGAAGTACAATTTGTTAATTTGATTGCACCGCCGTTGTTGTTATCTGTAAAGCCTGTTGCTCCATTGTTAAATGCAATACAGTTTTCCACTATATGGGCACTTGGTATTCCCATACCTCCAAGCTTAAAGCCGTTCATATCGCCATCTGCCGAGCCTGAGCCGTTAGTTAGCTTACCATTACCAAATGCGACACAATTTCTCAATGTTACAACGCCAATCGAACCTGTTTCTGGCTTTGCATATAAATCCCAGCCATCATCAGAATTACAATATGAAATACAACCGTCAAATACATTTCCATTACCACATGTAAGCTTTGGTGCAAAGCCATCCGCATTTTCACCACTGGCATCACAATTGTTAAAAGATGTACAATTCTTTATAAGGTTATTTGATGGCCAGGTTGCAAGAGTATTATAATTGGTATTATAACGACTTATTTGAAGACCTGAATCTCTATTTTCATAAAATTGGCACATTTCAATTATGTTATTATCACCTGATAATAGCATACCATTATCGCCTGCCCCCTTAATATCCAAGCCATATAAATGCCAATAGGAAGCATCAAGAACAATACCTCTATTAGAACTTTTAAGCTGTTGACCTGAAAAATCAAGTACAACCTTTTTATTATTATATGCCTTTAATGACTTATATTTATTGGTGCTACCGGCATTTGCTTCTTCAATAATAATAGTTTTATTAAAACTATATGTTCCTTCTAGCATCCAAATGGTTTTTCCTGCTTCAATCTTCTTTATAGCCTCCTCTAATGTAAGCGGAGACTCATAAGTTCCTGAATTACTTGCACTTCCCGTAGGTGACACATATATATCACCCTGCTGAGCCTGTACAGTTATATTATTTTTTAATAATGTAGCTACCGCAAATATACTAAATATTATTGCAAATAAAGCAGCTAATATTTTTTTATTTTTCATTATATATCTTCCTCCTTATAGATAACAACGTAAACGGACGATACCATTGTATCTTTGATACTAATGTATCTTTGATACTATGTTATCGCCCGACTATATTATTTAGGATTATTTTTAGTTTTTATAAACATATATACTATTAATCCCACAACAGCAAAAGCGATTACCAGTAATACTATTAATACTGCTGTAGTAACACCTTTATTGCCATTACTGTTGGTTCCAACTGGTGTACTAGCCTTTGTATCATTTTCCTTATCATTACTTGCCGAACCGCCTGTTGGTTCCTCACTGGTAGCACCGCTTGTTGGTTCTTCACCTGCAGCACCACTTGTTGGCTCCTCGCCTGCAGCACCGCTTGTTGGTTCTTCACCTTGACTACCACTTGTTGACTCTTCGCCTGCCAAACCACTTGTTGGTTCTTCATTTGAACCACCTGTTGGCTGTTCACCCTGACTGCCACTGGTTGTTGGCTGCTCGCCCTGACTGCCATTAGTTGTTGGTTCTTCGCCTGAATCACCGCCTGTTCCTTCAACCTCTAGCTGCATTAAGAATAAATGAATACTATCATCCTTTTTTACAGTGTGAGCGCCTGCTAAAAGATCAACCGTAAGTATCTGATTTGTTCCTATTGTCATGGAAGTTCCATCTACCTTAATAGCTTTGCCACTTGCGGATGTCGTTCCACCAAATACTAAAGTAAGCTTTGACTTTTCTGCTGTGGTAAATGAGATACTAGTACTTGATTCTATCTTTAAACACTGTGTAAGTGTAAGACCACCATAAGATACAGTTCCCTTCGAAGTAGATAAATTGCCGTTTATGCTAAAATATTGACTTGTTTTTCCGTCTGTTGTAAAATTGTGAACTATTGCTCCTGCTGGAATAACTACAGAGCTACCTGATGAAGAACCGGAATCTCCACCTGACGAACCACCCGATGAACCGCCTGATGAGCCACCTGACATACCGTTATCCGTTACTGTCACATCTGTTCCTAATGTACCTGTAAGAGATGCTATTGTGCTCTTTAAAGTGTTTTTATCTGTATGTAATAAATAATTACCAGATGGAATGTATGATAATGATGCATTTGTATCAAAATTAGCATACTTATTGCTTGTAGATACCTTTGCTGACTTATCTGTTACTATTGTTGCATCATTGTCCTTTGTACAATTTGTAAATGTATCATTATAGCTTTTAACAGCACCTGATTTTACCTGTACAGGATTTTTTGAATTTTGGAAAATATTGTACTCTGAGAAAATATAAGCATTTGCTCTAGGATTCATACAATAACTTGTCTGTCCTTCAAATACATTGTTATACATATGTATATTTGCCTGACGTGCAAGAGGACCTCTCGATTCACATTTCTTCCAATAATTGTGATGATATGTCAAATTATACTGTAGGTTACTGTCAGAGCCTCCCACAAGATTTGTCTTGTGGTATCCACTATAATAGCAGTAGCTATTAGTAAAATATTGTCCACGTTTAAAGTCACATGCTCCATCTCCGCCGTCTTTATCCGACTCTGCCGGATTTGATATTGATGGTGCATAGAAGGAACAGTTATGTATCCAACATCTTTCAACTGGTTTTGTAAGTGTGGAACCTTCCTGAATACCTTCCATACCAACGCAATCTTCTGGAACATTTCTAAAGTTAATATTTCTTACCTCGAAACTCTTACCATATGTGGTGTCTTCACACATAAAATGTATGCCCCAGCCATTTATGGTTGCTCCTTCTCCAATACCTTCAATAGTTATATCCTTACCTGATTTCATTCTAACCATATAACCATTGTCGCCTACTGAACCACCATAATCCTTTGAATTAAATGCTGTAACACCGTCTGGTGCTGTAACATTACCCACAATACGAACAACTAATGGTGTTCCGTCCTGTGCAAGTTTTTTAATAATACCTTTATTTGTATTCGGTTTTGTACCGCCATTAGCTGTAGCTCCACCGCCAACATCCTGACCTGCCGAATTTAAAATATTACCAATACCTGTAACTGTAGTACCATCCTTTGATGTTACTGTTACTGTATTTTTATTTGCATCTGTTACATAGATAACCTTTGCATTTGCCTTTAAGGTACCATTGTCGTTATATGCACCTACACCAGCTGTATAGTTGTAATGGGCATAGCCTGAACGGTCCTGTGCCGGTACTGTTATACCACTTCTTGTAATTGTTCCCTTTGAAGTATTAACAGTAATTGAATATGTACCTGGCTTAAGACCTGGAATATCAATTCTTAATTCACCGTTATAATCTCTTACAAGATATGTAAAATCATCGCCTGAAAGGCTTCCGCTCATAGCTCCGCTATAAGATACTCCTGTTACATTAGAATCTGTAACACCTGATGCCTGTAAATATAAAGTCTCATTCCATCCACCAACAGCCTTTACTGTGACCCCACCAGGGTCAGCAGCACTTACTGTTGAACCATTTATAATACTAGGCATTACTATGAGCATACAAACTATTATGGCTAATAATCTTTTTGTAAAGCGTTTCATATATTTCTCCTGCTTATATATTATTCTTCAGTATCTTTTTTATTTTTCATTGCTAAGAATACCAACACACCGCCACCTACAATAAGTAAGGATAATACAACAATAATTATAATTACAAACGGACTGTTTGGATTTTCTGTAACGCCGGCTTCATTTGAAGCAGTAGTTTGATTTTTTGTTGTAGCTTCTTCATTCTTACCGCTTGTTGGCTCTTCACTTGCCGAACCGCTTGTTGGCTCTTCACCTGCTGCACCACTTGTTGGCTCTTCGCCTGTAGCACCGCTTGTTGGTTCTTCATTTGAACCACCTGTTGGCTCTTCGCCTGTAGCACCACTTGTTGGTTCTTCATTTGAACCACCTGTTGGCTGTTCACCCTGACTGCCACCGGTTATTGGCTGCTCGCCCTGATTGCCGTTAGTTGTTGGTTCTTCTCCTGAACCACCACCTGAGCTTGTTTCTTCTAAATCAAGTGCCATGTAGTATAAGTTACCGCCACTCTTTTTTATAATTTCATGGTCACCTGCTGTTATGCCCACTAAAATATATCCGTCATTATTCATTAGCTTTTCAGAACCATCAATCTTTAAACTTCCTGAATTAGAAGGATTTAATACTAATAACAATACTGCCGGAGCAGATGTTGTAAATTTAATTGATGTAGAACTTTCAATCTTTAAACACTGTGTAAGTGTAAGACCATTATAAGTAATTGTACCCTTTGAATCTGAAAGATTACCACTAATATTAAAGAATGAACTTGTCTTTCCCTGTGTTGTATAATTATGTGTTATATCTGCCACAAAATTATCTAATGTTGGTACAACTGTTGTTGTGCCACCCTGACTACCACCTGATGAGCCACCTGACGAGCCACCTGACGAACCACCTGATGAACCACTGCCTGAGCTAACTTCTTCAAGACTACCAATTTTTACAACCTTTGATGTATAGCCTGTTACAGCTGATTTTAATGCTGAAATAATATCATAATTATCATCTTCTGATGCACTAAATGTCCACTTTAAATCACCGCCGTTAATACGACCTGCATATTTTTCTACATTTGTCTTAGCAACTGTTGCTGTATCTGCTGTGTATGAATAAAAATCTGAAGCAGTATCAAAGTTGCTATATGTTGTACCACCTAATAAAGTCTTATATGTACTTGGAACAGTTTCAGTTCTGCTTGATGCTTCATAATAATCAAAGCTAGTAGCACTTTCCTTATGTGTAATTAAATCCTTTCCTCCGACAATTACATTACCAAATGCCTTTATTATACCGCCATTTTCACCAGAAAATGTTCCTTTTCCATTATCACCACTGGTCAAATCACTACCCTGCTTAGAAATCAACATAGCATATTCTGTATTTCTAAAATAGTTCGCTTCAACAAATGCTGAGCTTCCTGATGTTACACCAACACCATACTTTGAAACACCATCATAATAGTTGTTGTATACATGAATTGCGCTTGCATTACGAATTCTTGGATGTCTTGAATCCGAATGGTCAAACCAGTTGTGATGATATGTTATATAGTTAGATGCTGAATCACCTGAACCGGCACTTGCATCTAAAAGACAACATTTACCACTATCCCAGAAATGATTATACGAAACAGTAATGTATCTAGACTTCTTAATATCTAAAGAACCGTCGCCCTTAGCCTGGTCAGCGTCTCCACCTGGATTACCATAGAAGAAATCACAGTTGTGAAGCCATAAGTTACAGTTTGCTGTATCTACTGAAATACCATCATCCATAAAGTTAAGAATACCTAAATTTCTAACCTCAACATTACCACAGTTTCTAATAAGCATACCAAAGCCTGAAAAACATGCATCCTCACCAATACCTTCAATAGTAATGTTCATTGCTGTATATGCAGCATTTCCCTTAACCTGAAGACCTTGAGCACTACTTGAAAATTTATCCATATCAGTTTTCTTAATGCATCCTATAATACGGAAACATATAATATCATTACTTGTTCCTGATTTTTGCTTTGCATCTAAAATTGACTGAAAACCTGTTACTGTTCTTCCTCCAACAGTAGCAGTACATGTCTTTGCAGTATCAGGCGTAACATATACAACCTGAGCACCACTCTTTAGAGTACCATTGTCATTGTAAGCTCCTGAACCTGTCTTATGATTAGATGATGCCGAAAATGCATATCCTGATCTATCATGTGCCTTTACGCTTATACCTGTCTTTGTTGCCTGCTTTGATGTATCTTCAGCACCACCAATAACCGGAACAATTTTTAAATCATATGTACCTGCTGATAAGCCGACAGCATCTACTCTCACATAATTTGAGTATGATCTTATAAGGGCATCATCAATCTTTGTCCAGCCTGATGCTGAAGACGCCTTATAATATGCCTTGTAACCGTCTGCATTAGTTACAGGACTCCATTCAACATAAGCGCTTTCTAACCAACCGCCACTTTCTGTGATAGAAACACTTGTAGTTGCTGCGTTAACCCCATTAACATAACTGCCCACAATACCTAAAGTCATCGCAAATACCATTACATATGCCATAACTTTTTTCAATACTTTTTGCATTTTATTCTCCTATCTGAGGCATACGCCTCCATTTTAATTGCTTTTAGTTTAACCCATTTTCTTGCAGTAGTAAATATATGACACTATGTCAATCTATATAAATCTGTATTTTAAAATAAAAATGCAAAAAAAAGCGTATAGTGGCTTACCATTATACGCTTTTCATAACTTAATATCCTGTAATTATATCATCTGTACAAATTTCTGACATATCCATCCCTTCCACCTCTTTTATAGCCAGAGAATAGAAGAATACATTGTCAAGTTTAAGAGCAGAAAACTGATTAGCAGTTACATATGCAACTAACCCTTTGTCACTCCTTATTTCATAACTTATATTTTGCTCTTCTAACTGCTTAACTGCATTATCCATAGCAAATTGGTTATAGGCTTCACATGCTGTCTCAAAGGCAATACGACAAATTTCTTCTTTATCATATTCTAAAATATCTTTTTCTAATTTTTCTTTTAAAAATTGCCCTTCAACAATATATTTTTCAAGCAAATCATTACCAATTCTTTCTACAGTTTCTTCATAAAGTTGTTTTGACCATTTTTTACCATCAGGATCTCCTGTTGTATACAATGTTTCTTTATATTTTAATGAATCTCCTACTTTTAATAATTCACCCATTCTATTAAGAATTAAATGTTCCTTTTCTATGTCAGACTCGTATTCTTTCAAGGATTTTCCATTATATAAAAAATTGTCATCTAGCTCAAATGCTACACCAACTGCAATTAAACTATCCTTATTTTTTTCATCAATCAATACATTATGCAAAGATAGTGTAATTCTTTTACTATTCCATTGTGCATATCCCATACTTTGAGTTGAATCATCATTATCCGCTCCCCAAACAATAGGTTTATCCTGTGGAATATCCTCAGTTTCACTTTTATTAGTTGTTGGCTGCGGATTTAAGCTATTTTCTTGTGTTACAAGAGGTGGCTCTTTTTTAGACCAATCTCTTTTTAACACACCAAATGCCAGCAATGCCACAAAACAAACGCAACACAGAGAAGTAGCCATTTTTACCATAAATTTTCTTTTGTACTCTTTTTCAGTTTCATATTCATTAATACGCTTAAATACTGTATTAATAGTTTCATCATAATTCTTCATATATAAAGCCCTCCATTTCTAACTGTGATTTAAGTGATTTGCGGGCACGATATATAAGAGTTTCGATATTGTGAACAGACTTTTTCATAACCATAGCAGCCTCTTTATTAGAAAAATCTTCAAAATATGTAAGCCAAAGAACCTGATGGTATTCTGGTTTCAATTTTTTTAATGCCCTATGAACCATAATTTTTCGTTCTTCTTTTATAAATACTATTTCCAGATTTTCTTCTTCACTGATTAATTCTTGACAATCATCCAAAGAATTTTCCTTAAGCCTTGCTCTACGTTTAATATAATTAATTGCTATATTTCTCCCGATTGTGTAAAGCCATGTTTTAAAGGAACCAATACCTTTATCCTTAGGTTTTTTTGTTCCCAATAATACAAATGTGTCCTCTGCCAATTCTTCAGCCACATAAATATTATTAACATATCCGTTTAAATAAAAAATCAGTCCATCACGATAATCCTTTATAATCTCTGCTAATCCGCTTTCATCACCTTCGTCACGGAAACGGCGGTAGCTACTTGCACCGTTATCCATAGACTTTCTCCTTCCTAAAAGAAATTTTTTATTCTTTCACTTATTACACAACTAAATGTGAGAAAAACTCACAGTATTTTTCCTATAAAAATTAGGATTTCTAAAGAATTCTTTTGACAGCCTAATCCTAGTATACAAACAAAGCAAAAAATTGCGAAAGCCTTGTAAAATCAAGGTTTTCGCAATTTTCCTAAAAACGGAGAAAGAGGGATTCGAACCCTCGCGCCGCGTTAACGACCTACACCCTTAGCAGGGGCGCCTCTTCGGCCTCTTGAGTATTTCTCCGAATTAATAAAATATATTAAATTGTGCGTCAAACGCAAAATCAATTATACTAAATAATAAAGCCTTTGTCAACGATTATTTTAAAATATCTTCATAAAAATGAAGCAGTTCAGCCCACGCCATTCGCATAATACACTTATAGGGCATATCATGGCTGAACTGTTTCATAAAGATTATTCCCTTCACAATCAGCTACAACAATTACAGGGAAATTTTCAACTGTAAGTTCTCTTATAGCTTCTGTTCCTAAATCTTCATAAGCAATAACTTTAGATTCCTTTATTCTTTGGGATAATAGTGCACCGGCTCCGCCAACTGCCGCAAAATAAATCGCATCATTCTTTACAATACTGTCAAGAACTTCTTTGTTTCTCTTACCTTTTCCAATCATTCCTTTAAGGCCTAAATCTAACAATGAAGGAGCATACTTATCCATACGGCTACTAGTTGTAGGGCCTGCAGAGCCAATAGGTCTTCCTTCCCTTGCAGGAGATGGTCCCATATAATATATAATATTATCTTTTAGCTCTATTGGAAGTTCCTTTCCTTGGTTTAAGGCAGTATACATTCTTTCATGAGCTGCATCTCTGGCTGTGTATATCTTTCCTGTTATATATACATAATCTCCTGATTTTAAGGTTTTACATACCTCGCTTGTTAAAGGTGTATTTATATATCTGTCCATATTATCTCCAAAATTAGATTGTTCTATTCACATGTCTGTTAACATGGCAGCAAATGTTTACTGCCACAGGAAGTCCCGCTATATGAGTAGGATAGGTTTCAATATTTACTGCAAATGCAGTCATCTTTCCACCAAGTCCACCCGGTCCTATTCCTGATTCATTTATCTTAGTAAGAAGCTCTTTTTCCAAATCCCTTACATATTCTATTGGTGAAGGCTTCTCTAAATTCCTTGTTAATGCTCTTTTAGCCATAATTGCACATTTTTCAAAGGTACCGCCTATACCCACGCCCACAACCATAGGTGGGCAGGCATTAGGTCCTGCATCCTTAACAGCTGTAATTACCGCGTTTTTGACTCCTTCAATACCATCAGAAGGCTTTAACATAAACACGCGACTCATATTTTCACTACCAAATCCTTTTGGAGCTACAGTTATATCAACCTTATCGCCTTCCACAATCTCATAATGTATTACTGCTGGGGTATTGTCCTTAGTATTTTCGCGATAAATTGGATCCTTTACTACTGATTTTCTAAGGTAACCTTCTATGTATCCTTGTCTTACACCTTCATTTATGGCATCTGATAAGAGTCCACCTTCAAAATGAACCTCCTGGCCTACCTTTATAAATATTACTGCCATACCTGTGTCCTGACATATAGGTATCATATCTTTAGCTGCAATCTCTAAATTCTCATCTAACTGTGAAAGTATCTGCTTGCCTAAAGGAGAATTTTCCTCCTTTAGGGCTTTGTCAAATACATTTTTCATATCAGTTGATAAATAGTGATTAGCTTCTATACACATTTCTTTAATGTTTTTTGTAATAATATCCACATTTATCGTTCTCATTGTTACTCCTCGATACTGTTTTCTTCTTCCTCAATCTCAGTATCTTCTGTTCTTACCTTTGCTACAGTAGCAACTAATACATCATCCTTAAGGTTAATAAGTTTTACTCCTGATGTATGTCTTCCTATAACCTTTATATCAGATACTTTCATACGAATAATAACACCTTCTGTTGTTATAAGCATAATTTCTCTTTCGTTATTAACTGACTTAACGCCAATTACATTACCTGTTTTCTCATTGATATTATAGCAACTTACGCCCTTACCACCTCTATGGTGTGAAGTAAATTCTTCAATAAGTGTTCTCTTACCCATACCTTTTTCAGATACTATAAGAAGTGAATCACCCTGTGTATCAAGCTGCATACCTACAACTTCATCGTCTCCTTCAAGAGTAATACCCTTAACACCCATAGAAGTTCTTCCTGTATTTCTTACTTCCTTTTCAGAGAAACGTATACATTTACCGTATTTTGTTACCATAAATATTTCTTTGTTATCATCCGTAAGTTTAACTTCTATAAGTTCATCATCATCCTGAAGGTTAATAGCATTTATACCTATTTTTCTTATATTTGAAAAATCTGTTACCTTTGTTTTCTTGATAATTCCATACTTTGTAGCCATAAATAAGTACTCATTATCATTGTACTCTTCAATAGGTATTACTGCTGTAATCTTTTCTTCCGGCTGAAGCTGTAAAAGGTTTATAATAGCTGTTCCTCTTGCTGTTCTACTAGCTTCTGGAATAGCATATGCCTTCATACGGTAGCATCTACCTTTATTTGTGAAGAATAAAAGATATTTATGGTTAGTTGTCATAAATAAATCCTCAATATAATCTTCTTCTAAGGTCTGCATACCTTTAATACCTTTACCACCTCTATGCTGGTTTTTAAAGTTTTCTAAAGACATTCTCTTAATATAACCTAAATTAGTTCTTGCAATAACAGTACTGTCATCAGGAATTAAGTCTTCCATAGTTATTTCATCTTCATCATAACCAATGCTTGTTCTTCTGTCATCGCCATACTTTGTAGAGATTATAGTAAGCTCGTCCTTAATTACTGTAAGAAGCTTATTTTCATCAGCTAAAATAGCTTTTAATTCTGCTATCTTAATCAATAATTCCTTTAATTCATTTTCTAATTTTTCGCGCTCTAAACCTGTTAAAGCTCTAAGACGCATATCAACAATAGCCTGTGCCTGCACGTCAGTAAGCTCAAATCTGTCCATTAAGCCCTGCTTTGCTATTGCTGTTGTCTGAGAACCTCTGATAATCTTAATAACTTCATCAATATTATCAAGTGCTATCATTAAGCCTTGTAAAATGTGCGCTCTTTCTTCTGCCTTATTTAAATCATATTGTGTTCTTCTTGTAACAACCTCTTTTTGATGTAATAAATAATAGTTAAGCATATCAAAAAGATTAAGAACCTTAGGCTCATTATTAACAAGAGCAAGCATAATTACACCAAATGTATCCTGTAATTGTGTATGCTTATACAAATGATTTAAAATTACTGTAGGATTTGCATCTCTTCTTGTTTCGATACAGATTCTCATACCTGTTCTATCAGATTCATCTCTTAAATCTGTTATACCATCAATCTTTTTATCTCTAACAAGCTCTGCAATCTTTTCAATAAGTCTTGCTTTATTAACCATATATGGAAGTTCTGTTACAACAATCCTGCTCTTACCATTTTGCATAGGCTCAATATCTGTAATAGCTCTTACTTTAATCTTACCTCTACCTGTTCTATAAGCTTCTTCTATACCCATTTTACCAAGTATCTGAGCACCTGTAGGGAAGTCAGGACCTTTTACTATCTCTAATAATTCCTCCATATCAGGTATTCTGTTTTCATTAATTTGTAAATCAATAATCTTTACAACAGCAGCTATTATTTCTCTTAAATTATGAGGTGGTATATTAGTTGCCATACCTACAGCGATACCTGATGTACCATTAACTAAAAGATTTGGATATCTTGAAGGAAGAACTGTAGGCTCTTTTTCTGTTTCATCAAAGTTAGGTACAAAATCAACTGTATTTTTACCTATATCTGCAAGCATTTCCATGGAAATCTTACTAAGACGTGCCTCAGTATAACGCATAGCAGCAGCTCCGTCACCATCTACTGAACCAAAATTACCATGACCGTCTACTAATACATATCTTGTTGAGAAATCCTGAGCAAGCTTAACTAAAGCCTCATAGATTGAAGAGTCCCCATGAGGATGGTACTTACCCATTGTATCACCGACAATACGGGCACATTTTCTGTGTGGTTTGTCGGGACCATTATTTAATTCTATCATTGAATATAAAATTCTTCTTTGCACCGGTTTTAAACCATCTCTTACATCCGGAAGTGCGCGGGATACAATAACACTCATGGCATAATCAATATATGATTTTTCCATGGTTACTTTTAAATCCACATCTTGAATTTTATCAAAAATATGTTCATCCATATTAATCCTCCGTTTTATACGTCAAGGTTACTTACGTATTTTGCATTTTCTTCAATAAATTCTCTTCTTGGCTCTACTTTGTCACCCATCAAGGTTGTAAATGTAATATCTACCTCTGAAGATTGCTCTTCATCCATAACAACCTTAAGAAGTACTCTCTTTTCAGGATCCATTGTTGTTTCCCAAAGCTGTTCTGCATCCATTTCACCAAGACCTTTATATCTTTGAATTTTATTATTTTGATCTCTTCCCACTTCTGTAAGAATCTGATTTAATTCTTCGTCACTGTATGCATACCATACCTTCTTATTTTTCTCTAACTTATAAAGTGGTGGCTGTGCTAAATATACTTGTCCCTGCTTTATAAGTTCTGGCATAAATCTATATAAGAAAGTAAGTAACAAAGTACTAATATGGGCACCATCTACATCGGCATCAGTCATAATAATAATCTTATGATATCTTAATTTTGAAATATCAAAATCATCATGAATACCTGTACCAAAAGCTGTAATCATGGCTTTTATTTCCTGATTACCTAAGATTCTGTCAAGTCTTGCTTTTTCTACATTTAAAATTTTACCTCTAAGTGGCAATATTGCCTGTGTTGCACGACTTCTTGCAGTCTTTGCTGAACCACCCGCAGAATCACCCTCAACGATATAAATTTCGCAGTTTTCAGGATTTTTATCTGAACAATCTGCTAATTTACCAGGTAAACTTGCTGTTTCTAATGCCGATTTTCTTCTTGTTAAATCTCTTGCCTTTCTGGCTGCATCTCTTGCTCTTTGAGCAAGTATTGATTTTTCACAAATAGTTTTTGCTACAGCCGGATTTTGCTCAAGAAAATAAACTAACTGCTCACTTACAATACTGTCTACAGCACCTCTTGCTTCACTATTACCAAGCTTTTGCTTTGTCTGACCTTCAAACTGTGGCTCGCTAATCTTAACACTTACAATGGCACTCATACCTTCTCTGATATCTTCACCGCTAAGGTTAACTTCGCTTTCTTTTAATAATTTATTTTTTCTTGCATAATCATTAAAAGTCTTAGTCAAAGCATTTCTAAAACCTACTAAATGTGTTCCTCCCTCTGGAGTGGTAATGTTATTAACAAATGAATATGTTCCTTCTGTATATGAATCATTGTGCTGGAAAGCAACTTCAACATATACACCATCCTTTACACCTTCACAATATATAACATTTTCATACAATGCTGTTTTACTCTTATTAAGATATGTTACAAATTCTTTAATTCCACCTTCATAGTAGAATTCTTTTTGTTTATTTTCTTCTCTGTCATCTATTAAAACAATCTTTAATCCCTTTGTAAGGAATGCAATTTCTCTTAAACGCTGTTTTAATATATCAAAATCATATACTGTTTCTTCAAAAATTGTATCATCAGGTGAAAATGTTACTTGTGTTCCAGTCTTTTCAACATCACATTCACCAACTACCTTTAGAGGATACATTACATTTCCTCTTTCATATCTTTGCTGATAAATTTTACCACCCTGATATACTTTTACTTCAAGATAATTAGAAAGAGCATTAACTACTGAAGCACCTACTCCATGAAGACCTCCGGATACTTTATATCCTCCACCACCAAATTTTCCACCGGCATGGAGAACTGTAAATACTACTTCTACGGCTGGTTTACCTGCTTTTTCATTAATTCCTACAGGAATACCTCTACCATTATCTGTTACTGTAATTGAATTATCTTCATTTATCTTTACTGTAATCTCGTTACAAAAACCTGCTAATGCTTCATCTACTGAATTATCAACAATTTCATAAACAAGATGATGTAAACCTTTACTTGAAGTACTTCCAATATACATACCAGGTCTTTTTCTTACCGCTTCAAGACCTTCAAGAATCTGTATCTGATTTGCACCGTAATCAGTACTCATTTTAACACCATACCTTTCTTTGGCTAGTTTTCACTTTTAATACTACCATTTTCTACTTTAAATATTTTATTTACATTAAACCTGTTATTTATAAATTCATCTAATCCTGTGCAAGTTATAATTGTCTGCACTCCTTTTATACTGTTAAGAAGATAATTTTGTCTTTTACTGTCAAGTTCAGACAAAACATCATCTAAAAGAAGAATAGGATTATCATTTATTATATTTTTTACAAGTTCTATTTCTGCAAGTTTTAAAGAAAGAGCAACTGTTCTTTGTTGTCCTTGCGAACCAAATTTTCTCACATCTATACCTTCTATTTCAAAACATAAATCATCCTTATGAGGTCCATAATTAGTGTTTCCGCTTCTTATATCACTTTCTCTGTGTTTTATAAGCATTTGTTCAAAATTATCACAAGTTACACTAGGTTCATAAGAAATATTTATATTTTCTTTTCCTCCTGTGAGATTATTGTGGATTTCTTTTATTATTAAATTTAACTTATATGTAAATTCTTCCCTACTTTTTATAACTTCTATACCATATTTTACCAAATTTAAATCCCAAATTTCAAGTGTTTCTCTATTAGCTGGATTAAATGCAATATCCTTTAGAAGTTTATTTCTTTGTAGTAAAGATTTATTATAATTCTCTATGTTACTCATATATATTTTGTTAAGCTGGCATAGCTCCATATCCATAAACCTTCTTCTTTCCGAAGGACCATTTTTTATAATTTGTAAATCCTCTGGAGAAAAAAATACTATATTTACAATGCCAAATAAATCTTTTGATTTTCTTATAGGTATTCCATTAACAGCAATTCCTTTTGACTTATTTTTCTTTAAATGCATATCAATTCTGTAAGAAATACCATTTTTATTAATCATTGTTTTTATATGAGATTCTTCATTTTCAAAGGATATTAATTCTTTATCTTTAGAAGTTCTATGTGATTTTGTTGTAGCAGCAACATATAAAGCTTCTAAAATATTTGTTTTTCCCTGGGCATTATCCCCATATAAAATATTAATATCCTTATCAAAAGAAACATTGAGAATATCATAATTTCTGTAGTTTTTTAAATCAATAGATTCTATTATCATTAATACACACTACTTTTCTATCATAATTTGTTCGCCATCAAATTGAACTATATCTCCATCATAAAGTTTTTTACCTCTTTGAAGTTCTACTTCTCCATTAACTAAAACAAGTCCTTCTAGTATAACTTCTTTAGCTTCTACTCCTGATTCTACAAGTCCACTAGCCTTTAAAGCCTGTCCTAATTTGATATATTCATCTCTTAATTTAATAATTTCCATAATTACCTCTTAATTTAACTAAAATTTACAGGAAGAATTAAATAAATGTATTTTCCATTTACGTCTCTTATAAAACAAGGAGCCTTTGAATTCATAAGATAAATTGTTATTTCTTCATCATCTATAACTCTTAAAGCATCTATAAAGAATTTAGGATTAAATCCAATCATTATATCCTTTCCTTCTTTAACAATGTCTATTTCTTCATTCATAGAACCTAAGGTTGAATTAATCTTTAATTCTAATGAACCGTCTCCAATAGTTATAATAATAGGCTTTAAATTACCTTCTTTTATCAAAAGCGTAGCTCTGTCAATACATGCTAAAAATTCTTTTTTATTAATAACAACCTTTGTTTCATAATCATTTGAAAGCATTTGATTAATTCTAAAATATTCACCTTCAATAAGTCTTGAAACTACAATTGTATCATCAAACTCAAATAATATATGGTTAGCTGTAAAGAATATATTAACATCCTTTTCCATATCATCAGAAAGAATTTTAATTATTTCATTAAGTGTCTTTCCAGGAACAACTACTTTTATATTTTCATAAGATTCCTTTAAAGCAACATTTCTAATTGAAATTCTATGTCCATCTAAGGAAACAACTTTAAGATTATCATTCTCTACTTCAAAAAGCTCACCTGTCATCATCTTATTATTTTCATTAATACCAATAGAGAAGATAGTTTGTCTTATAACTTCTTTTAATGAAAATTGAGAAAGTGTAATGCTCTTTGATTTTTCAATGTAAGGAAGATAAGAAAAATCTTCTCCTGACTTACTTGCTATATTAAATAATGCTTTTTCACATTTGATAGATGTAACAAAGTTAGCATCTGTTTCTATAGTAACTTCATTATCTGGAAGTTTTCTAACAATATCAGAAAAGATTTTAGCATCTATAGCTACTTTACCCTTTTCAATAATTTCACCTTCTACTTTTGTTTCAATACCTAATTCCATATCGTTAGCTGTAAATTTAATTTCATTAGTAGTAGCGTCAATTAAAATACATTCAAGTATTGACATAGTAGTTTTAGATGGTACTGCTTTAAGTACGATATTAACTCCGTGAAGTAATTGTGATTTTTTAAATATAAGTTTCATGTGTACAACTCCTTTGATGATGAATTTATATAAATATATATATTATTTTTTTGTAGTAGTTATAGTAGGGGGTGTGAAAAGTTGAATAAGTCTTAAAAGCCCCTTAAAATATAGCTTAATAAGCTTGAATAAAACCTTGATAACTTAAGAATATTGTGTTAATAAATTGAGAAAAATATGGATAACTTTTCTGCTTAAATATATTAAAAATATTTATTAACATCATAATCACATAAAATAACAAGGATATAAACATTGTATTGTTGATAAGTTAAGATGGATCTATTTTTTTCTTAATTACATCTATATTATTTTTAAGAACTTCATTCTTAACTAATTCTTCACTTATTTTATTAGCGCCGTGAATAATAGTAGTGTGATCCTTTTTACCAAGAACCTTACCTATCTTTTGAAGTGATACCTCTGTCATGGTACGGCAAAGATACATGGCAATCTGTCTTGGAAATGCAATATCATGGCTCTTTTTATTAGAACACATATCCTGCATAGATATATTATAATGTTCAGCTACTACCTTAGCTATAAGTTCAGGTGTAACTTCAATCTTTTCATCTGGAGAAATAATATCTTTAAGTACGAATTCAGCTGTTTGTAAAGATATTTCAGTAGATGAAAATCTGGCATAGTTTACAATTTTATTAAGAGCTCCTTCAAGTTCTCTAACGTTTGACTTAATGTTAAGAGCAATATATTCAAGAACGCTTTCAGGAATAAAAATAGAATCCTGAGAAACTTTCTTACGTAAAATAGCCATTCTAGTTTCATAAGTAGGAGATTGAATATCTACTATTAATCCACATTCAAATCTTGAAGTTAATCTTTCTTCAAGAGTAGTCATTGATTTAGGACTTCTATCAGAAGATATAATAATTTGTTTTCCAGCCATATATAAGGTATTAAAGGTGTGGAAAAATTCTTCCTGAGTAGATTCTTTTCCTATAAGAAATTGAATATCATCTATTAAAAGTACATCGTTGTTACGATATTTTTCTCTAAACTGGCTTGTTGAATTATCACGAATAGCTTCAATAAGCTCACTTGTAAAATCTGCTGAAGCTACATATAAAACTTTAGCAGAAGGATTATTAGAAATGATAAAGTTACCTATGGCATTCATAAGATGTGTTTTACCAAGTCCAACACCTCCATGTAAAAATAGAGGATTATAAATATTACCTGGTGATTCAGCTATAGCTAAAGAAGCATTAAGAGCTATATCATTATTACTTCCTTTAATAAATGAATCAAAAGTATATTTAGGATTAATATTTGATTTTATAAAAACTGACATATCAGTATTATTGTTAATATTAGCAGCCTGATTAGAAGTTAACTTGCTTGAAGAAATAAATTTAACATCAACTTCTTTACCTATAACTTCAGAAATACTTACTTTAAATATAAGATAGTATTTTTTATAAAGAATATCCACACTCATCTGAGCATCTGGAGTAACAAGCTCTACTACATTATTTTCAACTGAATTAATAGTAAGAGGTTTAATCCATGCTTTAAATGAAATATCTGTTATATCATATTCTGATTTTATTCTATTTATAATGTCGTCCCACTTAGAAACAATAAGATTGTACATATAAAAAACTCCTAATTCTGTAAAATTGGTTAAAAATATCTCTACTATATATTATACTAAAATTAGTATTTTTTCAATGTAAAAAATATATATAATAACAAAAAAAAATTGTGGAAAAGTATTTCCACTTAATCCTATGCGTGTTTAAAGGAAAAAACAAAAAAATGTGATTAAAAATAACATAAAAAAAATATATATCCACAACTTATCCACAAAATGTGGATATATATTATGTAAATAAGCAAAAAAAATTTCTTGACTATACATAATTATGCTAGTATAATGTAATCTGATATTTTAATGGCTAACTATAAGAAGGAGGTGTTTTAATTATGAAGATGACATTCCAACCTAAGAAGAGATCAAGATCAAAAGTTCATGGATTCAGAGCTAGAATGGCTACTGCTAATGGTAGAAAGGTTTTATCTGCTAGAAGAGCAAAGGGTAGAAAGAAATTATCAGCATAGGCCGCAAGTCATGTGGCCTTTTTTTGTATAATATTTATTATACAAAACTCAATTAAAAGGTTTATATAATATGAAGAATTATGTATCTTTAAAAAATTATAATGAATTTAGAACAGTTTATACAAACGGAAAAATTTATTCAAATAAATTTTTAGTTATGTATGTTTTGGAGAATGGAACGGATATTAATCGTTTAGGAATATCTGTGAGTAAGAAGGTCGGGAATAGTATTGTCCGACATAGATTAACAAGACTTATAAGAGAATGCTACAGACTTAATGTGGATTATTTGTTAAAAGGATATGATATTGTTATAGTAGCAAGAGTTAATCTAAAAGATAAAAGTTATAAAGAAACTGAAAGTGCATTTTTACATCTTTCAAAATTACACAAAATTATAAAAAGAGATGATAATAATGATTAAAAAGGTATGTATAGGTTGTATTAGATTTTATCAAAAATATTTGTCGCCATTAAAAGGTCGTTCAACCTGTATATTTACACCAACATGTTCAGAATATGCAATTGAAGCATATGAGAAATATGGGTTTTTTAAGGGAAGTTTTTTAACTTTTAAAAGAATTTTAAGATGTAATCCATTTTCAAAAGGTGGATATGATCCAGTGCCTTAATGTATTTATTGGAGGTATAATAATGATTTTATTAACAAAAAGTGATGGC
The DNA here is from genome assembly GCA_045543455.1 of Lachnospiraceae bacterium. Taxonomy (GTDB): domain Bacteria; phylum Bacillota; class Clostridia; order Lachnospirales; family Lachnospiraceae; genus SIG291. The sequence continues at coordinate 69,020 of JAZQMK010000014.1, read as the reverse complement.
TTTATAGTAGGACCTATTGCAGAATTATTAGGTTTTATATTAGAGTTGCTTTTTAAGGTAACGGAAAGCTTTGGTATTCAGAATATTGGTTTAAGTATTATATTATTTACATTTATTGTAAAATTATTAATGCTTCCACTTACAATTAAACAACAGAAGTTCTCAAAGCTTTCGTCAATGATGAGTCCTGAATTACAAGCTATTGCAGCAAAGTATAAAGGTAAAACAGATAACGATTCAATATATAAGATGAATCAGGAACAGAGAGAAGTTTATGCAAAGTATGGTACTTCTCCAACAGGCGGATGTTTACAGTTAATTATTCAGATGCCTATATTATTAGCATTATTTAGTGTTATTAGAAATATACCTGCATATGTTGCATCAATTAGAGAATATTTTACAAATATAATAGATCCTTTAAAGGGTGATAAAACATTTGGTATGCAGGCGCATATAGATGAAATTAATGTATATGTATCAAAGGCAAAAGAATTAGGTATCAGTACAAAATTAGAATCATTTACAAAAGTTGATGCTAACAATACTAATGCAATGATAGATGCCATGAGCAAGTTTAGTAATGAACAATGGGCTGAATTAGAAGCATTCTTCTCTAAGTCAGAATCTTTAAAGCCTGAGCTTGTTTCAGCATTAAGTGATGTGTATGCAAATAATACTGTACAATTTGAAAAAATGACACAGGTTCTTTCAGAAAATGTGGACAAGATTGAAAATATGAATTCATTCTTCGGAATTAATTTAGCAGTTAATCCTGAAATATTTTCAATTGCTATAATAATACCTGTTTTAGCAGGTTTAACTCAATGGTGTTGTACAAAGCTTTTAGAAGTTAAGAGAAATAAATCAAAAGCTAAATCAGCAACAGATGAACCTAATCCAATGGCAGCAATGAACAATATAATGCCTGTAATTACAGCTATATTTGCATTGACAATGCCAGCAGCTCTTGGTTTATACTGGATTGCCGGTAATATTTTCCAGATGATTTTACAGTTAGCAATTAATGCTTATTTCGATAGACAGGATATGGAAGAAATGATGAAGAAAAACCTTGAAAAGGCTAATAAAAAACGTGCCGCAAGAGGTCTTCCACCACAAAAGGCTACAGTAAATGCTAGAGATATTGTTAATAATTCTAAAAATGTTTCAAGCAAGATTGATTTAGAAAAGAAAAATAAAGAAAGAGCTGAAAAGATAAAGAGTTCTACAGAATATTACAACAAGAACGAAGAAAAACCTGGAAGTTTAGCTAGTAAAGCAGCTATGGTTAAGAAATATAATGAGAAGCATAACAAATAATGGAGGTTTTTATGAAGTCAATTGAAGTTACAGCAAAAACAATAGATGATGCCGTTATAGATGCTCTGGTAAAATTGGAAACAACAAGGGACAATTTTGAATATGAGGTAATTGAAAAAGGTAGCTCAGGAATTTTAGGTATGTTTAGTAAACCAGCTAAGATTAAAGCATGGGTTAAAAAAGAAGTAACTATAGATGATATTGTAGTTAAATCCGAAAAATCTGAGAAAAAGCCTGAGAAGAAGGTTGAGAAAAAACCGGAAAAGAAGAATTTTGAAAAGCCTGTAGAAAAGAAGCAGGAAGTAAAAGTTGAAGCTACAGCTACAGAAAAAGTAGAAGTAGCTAAGGAAATTGTAGTTGAAGAAAAGAAACCGGTTGTTAAGAAAAATGCTATTTCTAAAGAAAAGGCAACAGAGATTTCAACTAAATTTTTAACAGACGTATTCGGTGCAATGGGTATGAAAGTTGAAGTTAGTGTTGATGTTGATGAAGAAGGCGTTGTATATGTAGATATGAAGGGTGATGAAATGGGTGTTCTTATCGGTAAGAGAGGACAAACATTAGATTCATTACAGTATTTATTAAGCCTTGTTATCAATAAAGAAACAGATGGATATACAAGAGTTAAGCTTGATACAGAAAATTACAGAAAGAGAAGACAGGCTACTCTTGAATCATTAGCTAAAAATATAGCATACAAGGTTAAGAGAACAAGAAGACCTGTATCTTTAGAGCCAATGAATCCATATGAAAGAAGAGTTATCCACTCTGCTCTACAAAATGATAAGTATGTATCTACACGTAGTGAAGGTGAAGAACCATTTAGACATGTAGTTGTATTTTTGAAAAAGTAAAATGATTATAAATCCCCCACTTTATCATATTTAAGTGGGGGTATTTTAGGTATTATGGAATGGAGGTATTATTTTGTTAACTGATACTATAGCAGCAATATCAACAAGTACAATGTCTAATGCAGGAATAGGTATTGTACGAATAAGTGGTGATGAAGCAATTGAAATAGCAGATAAAATATTTGTGGCACAAAAAGAAAATAAACAGCTAAAAAATGTTAAATCTCATACAATGCACTATGGAAGAATAGTTGAAAATGGTAAATTTGTGGATGAAGTATTAGTTTCTGTAATGAAAGCTCCTAACACATATACCAAAGAAAATATTGTGGAAATAAATTGCCACGGTGGAATTTTAGTGGTTAAAAAAATATTAGAAATCGTTATAAATAATGGAGCCAGATTAGCAGAGCCTGGTGAATTTACAAAAAGAGCATTTTTAAATGGTCGTATGGATTTATCACAGGCTGAGGCTGTAATGGAGCTTATCCACTCGAAAAATGAATTTGCGATGAAAAGCTCAGTAAGTCAGTTAAAAGGTGACTTTTCAAATAAAATAAATGAAATGAGAGAAGAAGTTATCAACAAAATAGCTTTTATTGAAGCAGCATTAGACGACCCTGAACACATAAGTCTGGATGGTTTTCCACAAGAACTTGAGAAAAATGTGGATAACTATATAGAAAGACTTGAAAAAATGATAATAAGTTCTGAAAACGGTAAGGTATTAAAGGAAGGAATAAATACTGTAATTTTAGGAAAACCAAATGCAGGTAAATCCAGTCTTTTAAATGCTCTTTCAGGTACAGAAAGAGCCATAGTTACTGATATAGAAGGAACTACCAGAGATGTCTTAGAAGAACAGATTAATTTAGATGGAATAATGCTAAATCTTATAGATACGGCTGGAATAAGACATACAGAAGACATTGTGGAAAAAATAGGAGTAAATAAAGCAAAAGAATATGCCAATAAGGCAGATTTGATTATATATGTAGTGGATTCATCCACATTATTAGATGAAAACGACTTAAATATAATAGATATAATAAAAGACAAAAAGACAATAGTATTATTAAATAAATCAGATTTACAAATAAAGCTTACAAAGGAAGATATAAAAAAATATACTAATAGCGTGGTTATATCAGTATCTGCAAAAAATAATGAAGGAATAGAAGAACTGTCTAATACCATAAAGGATATGTTTATTTCAGGTAAGGTTAATTTTAATGATGAAGTTTATGTAGCAAATGTAAGACAAAAAATATCATTGCAAGAAGCATTAAAAAGCTTTAAAATGGTAAAAGAAAGTATATTAAATGATATGCCGGAAGACTTTTTATCAATTGATTTAATGAATGCATATTCAGAACTTGGAAAAATAATAGGTAAGGAAGTAGAAGAAGATTTAGTCAATGAGATATTTAGCAAATTCTGTATGGGCAAATAATTTGGAGGAAAACATATGTCAAATGTAACAGAAAATTATGATATAGTTGTAGTAGGTGCCGGTCATGCCGGTTGTGAAGCCGCTCTTGCTTGCGCAAGACTTGGTTTTGAAACAATATGTTTTACAGTAAGTGTAGAAAGTATTGCGCTTATGCCTTGTAATCCTAATATAGGTGGTAGTTCAAAGGGGCATTTAGTGCGCGAATTAGATGCTTTAGGCGGTGAAATGGGTAAAAATATAGACAAGACATATATTCAATCCAAAATGTTAAATAAATCAAAGGGTCCTGCAGTACACTCTCTTAGAGCTCAGGCTGATAAATCAGCATATACTCTTAATATGAGAAGAGTTATGGAAAATACAGATCATTTAACTATAAGACAGGCAGAAGTTTCAGATTTAATTGTTGAAGAAGGAAAAATAGCAGGTGTAAAAACCTTTTCCGGAGCAACTTATTATGCTAAAGCAGTTGTCCTTTGTACAGGTACATATTTAAATGCAAGATGTGTATATGGTGATGTTGCTAATTATACCGGTCCTAATGGATTACAGGCAGCTAATCATCTTACAGATTCACTAATAAAAAATGGTATTGAAATGTACAGATTTAAAACAGGTACACCTGCAAGAGTTGATAAGCGTTCTATAGATTTTTCTAAGATGGAAGAACAGGTAGGAGACGAAGAAGTAGTACCATTTTCATTTTCTACAAAGAAAGAAGATTTGACAAGAGAGCAGGTTTCATGCTGGTTGACATATACTAACGAAGAAACTCACAAAATAATAATGGCCAATCTAGACCGCTCACCTCTTTATTCAGGTGATATTAAAGGTACCGGACCAAGATACTGCCCATCCATTGAAGATAAGGTAGTAAGATTTTCTGATAAACCAAAGCATCAAGTATTTGTTGAACCGGAAGGCTTATATACAAATGAAATGTATCTTGGTGGAATGTCAAGCTCACTCCCTGAAGATGTTCAATATGCCATGTATAAAACAGTTCCTGGCCTTGAAAATGTAAAAATAGTAAGAAATGCATATGCTATTGAATATGATTGCATTAATCCTGTACAGTTAAAGTCATCCCTAGAATTCAAAAATATTCAAGGACTTTTCAGCGGTGGACAATTTAATGGTAGCTCAGGCTATGAAGAGGCTGCAGTACAGGGTCTTATTGCAGGTATAAATGCGGCTATGTATTTAAAGGGCGAAGAACCACTTGTTTTAGACCGTTCAGAAGCATATATTGGTGTTTTAATAGACGATTTAGTTACAAAAGAAAATTTTGAGCCATATAGAATGATGACATCAAGAGCAGAATACAGACTTATTTTAAGACAGGATAATGCAGATTTAAGACTTACAAAATATGGATACAGAGTAGGGCTTGTATCAAAGGAAATCTATGATAAGGTTGTAGAAAAAGAACAACAGATTGAAAAGGAAGTTGAAAGACTTGAAAATACTTCTATTGGTGCTAATCAAAAAGTACAGGCATTATTAGAAGCCTGCGAAAGTACACCTTTAAAGACAGGTACAACATTAGCAGAATTAATAAAAAGACCTGAACTTACATATGAAATGCTTGAAAGCATTGATAATAATAGAGAAGCACTTGATGAAGGTGTTATAGAACAGGTTAACATTAACTTAAAGTATGAAGGTTATATTAAGCGACAGTTAAAGCAGGTAGAACACTTTAAAAAATTAGAACAAAAAATAATACCTGAAGATATCGATTATGATAAGGTAGGTAATTTAAGAGTTGAAGCACTTCAAAAACTCAAAAAATTCAGACCACGCTCAATAGGACAGGCTTCAAGAATTTCAGGAGTTTCACCTGCAGATATATCAGTATTATTGGTATATTTAAGTATAAAATAGGAGGCATAAGTGGAAAAGAATCATAGTAATTTTAAAAAATGTCTGGATATGATAGATGTAAAATTAAATGATAATCAATTAGACCAATTTGATATTTATTATGATAAATTGGTTGAGTGGAATTCATTTATGAATCTTACAGGAATAACAGAATATGAGGAAGTAATTTTAAAGCATTATGTAGACAGTCTTTTAGTAAACAAGGCTTTGGATTTTTCAAAAATTGAAAATATGATAGATATAGGTACAGGCGCCGGATTTCCGGGGCTTCCGCTAAAGATAGCATTTCCACACATTAAGACAGATTTATTAGATTCATTAAATAAGAGAATTAACTTTTTAAATGAAGTAAGTAAATCAATAAATCTAGAAAACATAAACTGTCTTCATGGAAGAGCTGAAGATTATGCAAAAAAAGCAGAGTACAGAGAAAGGTATGATTTATGCGTATCAAGAGCTGTTGCTAATTTAGCAACCTTAGCAGAATATTGTATACCATTTGTAAAACTCGGTGGTTATTTTGTTGCATTTAAGGCTGGAAATGTTGAAGAAGAATTAGAAGGATCTAAAAATGCCATAAAAATATTAGGTGGTGTGATTGAAGAAGTAAAAGAAATGGTACTTCCAATGTCAGATATAAAAAGAACCTTTATACTTATTAAAAAAGTAAATTCCACAAAAAATAAATATCCTAGAAAAGCAGGTCTTCCTTCAAAGGAACCATTAAAATAGTAAATGCCCTCTTTTAAAGAGGGCATTTTTTAGTCTAGGAAATCTAATATTTCATTGCTTGTCTCAGTTGGTCTTTCATAGTGAGGAAGTGCCTTAGTTCTTCCAATCTGCTTGTGAGAAAATTGGCTTCCCTTGCATAAATAATTAGAAACAATAAGCTCTGAATTAACAAATTCTGAACCGGTAAGAATAAGTACATCCTGTTCTAATTTAGAAAGACCTAAATCATAATTAGTAAAGAAATAGTTATTAGAATAGCTTGCATATAACGCTTTAACACTTGAACCACCAATATGTGCGTTAATGTAGCAGTTATCTATATAACCGGAAATCTTTGCAGGTGTATATGAAAATTTATTTTCAGTATAATCAATTCGAATGTTATTTCTTGAAAATCTTAAGTTATAAATTAAAGTGCCTATAATAGGTGTTGAAATAAGCTTTTTCATAAGTTTATTTAAGTTTTCAGGCTGTTTTGTAGCAGCATCAACTGAGCATGGATTTATGAAAATGAGTTTGTTGTACAAAGAAGAATTCATATTAGCTGCCATTGTAACAAAGGAAGATGAAAAACCACTAGTAACAACATCACATTGTGCTCCTATAATATCAATTATAAAATCATTAATTAATGATACATAAACATATGAAGTATAGGTAATATTAGGTTTTTGTGAATTACCACAGCCTAATAAATCTAAAGTGTATACTGTATAATGTGGAGATAATTTTCCAATTATTTCAGACCACTCCTCCTGGCTACTTTCAACAGACATATTATGGATTAAAAGAAGAGGACTTCCATTTCCACATACAGAGTATGCAATATCTCCGTGTTTCCACTTATAGGTTGATTTAGATACAAACAAATTACTTTTTTCTGCTGATAAAAATATAGCCTGATTAGCTATATGAGTGGCTGCGAGAGCCATTGTTGTAAGAAAAAGATTTTTCTTAAATTTATTATTTTTTGCCATGAAAACACCCCACTGAAAAATGTTATTGAATATATTATAATCTAAAAGTTAAAAACATACAATAAATTATTTGTTTATTTGTCAAAATTGTGATATATTAGTATTGTAGTGAAGTACTAATAGATTATGTAAACCAAGGTGACGGTATGGAATTTATGAAAGAATATTTATTGGGGCGTGTAAAAAAGCTAAATGAAAGAAAAAACAAGCTTTTATCGCAAAAAAAACATATAGAAATAAATATAGAAAATATTGATAAAACTATTTTGAAAATCAAAAATAATGAAAATACAAGTTCTGATATATTTTTTGCAAATTCCTACAGTATTTCAGAGAATAACTTTGGTAATACAACTATAAAAAAATTACAACAGGAATATGTTAAACTAACTGAGACAATTGAACCAATCAATTATGAATTACAAGAGATTGATGGAGAGTTAGAAAACATAAGAACTGTACTCAAAGCATCAGAAGAAAAGAGCGAACTGGAAGATTTTGATAAATATGAAGGTAGAAAGGTAATTCAGATTCAGGAATATGAAAGACAAAGAATTGCCAGGGATATGCACGATTCAATTATACAAAAGCTTACAGGAATGATTCATAAAACAGAATTATGTCAGGCGTTAGTAGATAAGGATGTAATGAGGACAAAGCTTGAATTAGAGGTTTTAGGAGATATAGCACACTCCTGTGTGGAAGAAATTAGAGAAATAATTTGTGATTTACGACCTATGGCCATTGATGATTTAGGCTTTTCAATAGTAATAAAAAGAATGCTTACACAATATGATGAAACTACAAGTTTTATGGTTGATATGGATATTAGTGATGATATTGATGATTGCAATGAAGTTGTCGGAATTACAATATACAGAATAATTCAGGAAGCATGTAATAATTCAGTGAAGTATTCTCAAGGTGATAACATAAGGGTGAAATTATATAAAAAGGATAACGACATTATTTTGATTCATGAGGATGATGGAATCGGAATAGAAAGTAATAATAATAAGCAAGATTTAAAGCATGGATTAGGTTTACCAATGATGAAAGAAAGAATACAGTTATTATCCGGTAAAATTATAATTGGAAAAGGACTTGGTGGAAAAGGTACAAGAATAGAAGTTATAGTTCCAATTGAAAAGGAGAATTAGAATGAGTATAAAAGTATTATTGGCAGATGACCATAAAATGATAAGAGAAGGATTAAAACAGCTTTTAGAGTTGGATGACAATATTGAAGTTATCTGCGAAGCGGAAAATGGAGAACAGTGTTTAAGGTTTATTGAAAGTTGTAATCCTGATATAGTTTTATTGGATATAAATATGCCTGGAATGGACGGACTTAAAACATTGGTTGAAATTAATAAAAATTTCAAGAATGTTAAAGTTATAATGCTTACAATACATAAAGAAATGGATTATATAGTTAAGGCTGTTGAAAAAGGTTGCCACGGATACGTTTTAAAAGATTCAGGTGTTGCTGTTCTAAAGGATGCTATATTTGAAACTTATGCAGGTAAGATATATATAGAACCTGAATTACTTATTAACCTTAATAAAAATCTTGCTATGCAGGATCAAAATAAGAAGATAGTTGAATCTCTTACAAGACGTGAGATAGAAATATTAAAATTAGTTGCTCAGGGAATGTTTAATAAGCAGATTGGTATAAAACTAGAGATAACAGAGAGAACTGTTAAAAATCATGTTGCAAGTATATTTAAAAAGATAGGAGTAGTTGATCGTACTCAGGCAGCTGTATTTGCAATTAAGAATAATATAATTAATGTTAAATAGTCAGGAAGGAATGTTTCACGTGAAACATTCCTTCTTATATTTTATAAAAATGTTTCACGTGAAACATTTTTATAAAATATAGTAGATATTATTTGAAAGTGGTGCTATAATAAAATTCTAGTGAAAGGAGAAAAGTATGGGTAGAATTATTGCAATTGCCAACCAAAAGGGTGGCGTCGGAAAAACAACGACTTCAATCAATTTATCGGCTTGTTTAGCTGAAGCTGGGAAAAAAGTGCTTACAATAGATATTGACCCACAGGGCAATACTACTAGTGGGCTTGGAATTGATAAAGAACAAAAAATGAATACGGTTTATGAACTTCTTATTGGAGCGTGTGAAATAGAAGATATAATTTTGAAGAATGTTTTCGATAATCTGGATATAATACCTTCTAATGTGGATTTGGCAGGTGCCGAGATAGATTTAATAGGAATTGAGAATAGAGAATATGTTCTTAAAAATAATATTGATAAGATAAGAGATAATTATGATTTTATAATTATTGACTGCCCACCTTCATTAACTATGTTAACTGTAAATGCAATGACAACAGCGGACACTGTATTAGTACCAATCCAATGCGAATATTATGCACTTGAGGGATTGTCACAATTAATACATACAATTAATTTAGTAAAAAAGCGCCTTAATCCGGATTTGGAGATGGAAGGTGTTGTATTTACTATGTATGATGCTAGAACAAATCTTTCTTTGCAGGTTGTTGAAAATGTAAAAGCAAATTTAAAACAAACTGTATATAAAACTATTATACCAAGAAATGTAAGATTGGCTGAGGCACCAAGTCATGGATTACCAATTAATTTGTATGATAGTAAATCTGCTGGAGCGGAAAGCTATAGATTATTAGCAGAAGAAGTAATAAATAGAGGAGAAGAATAAAATGGCAGCTAAAAAGACTGGTTTAGGAAAAGGCTTAGGAAAAGGAATTGATAGTTTAATTCCTGTAGGTAAAGAGGTTGAGTCAAAAAAATCTGCTACTAAAGCTAACGAAGAAATCAAATTAAAATTATCGAAGATAGAACCTAATAGGGAACAGCCAAGAAAGAATTTTGATGAAGACAGTTTAATTGAATTAGCAGAGTCAATTAAACAATATGGAATTATACAACCACTTGTTGTACAAAAGAAAGATGATTATTATGAAATTGTTGCTGGTGAAAGAAGATGGAGAGCTTCTAAAATAGCAGGATTAAAAGAGGTTCCTGTTGTAATTAAGGATTATTCTCCACAAGAACTTGTTGAGGTTGCACTAATTGAAAATATTCAAAGAGAAAATTTAAACCCTATTGAAGAAGCCCTTGCCTATGAACGTCTTATGAAGGACTTTAATTTAAAACAGGATCAGGTCGCAGAAAAGGTTTCTAAGAGCCGTGTAGCGGTATCTAATGCAATAAGATTGTTAAAGTTGGATAAAAGAGTTCAGGATATGTTAGTTGAGGATATTATTTCAAGTGGACATGCAAGAGCTTTATTAGCAATTGAAGATAAGGATTTACAGTACAATACTGCTCAAATGGTATTAGATCAGCGATTAAGTGTTAGAGAAACGGAAAAGCTGGTAAAAAAACAGTTAGAGAACAAGCCTAAAAAGGAAGTTATAAAGCCAAAGGATGATTTTGCATTTAGAGATTATGAAGAGCATTTAAAGGAATTTTTGGCAACAAAGGTAACAATTAATAATAAGGCTGACGGAAAAGGAAAAATAGAAATAGAATACTATTCCGTAGAAGATTTTGAAAGAATTATGGATATTATAGAGAAAAGGTAGGAGAATAAATGAAGATTAATATTTTTGGACAAGCAATGAATTTGGAATATATTATTATAGGACTTGTAGCAGCATTAATAATTATGTTTATTATAAATATCGTGATATTATGTAAACTATCCAAAAGTAAAAAAAGAATAAATACATTTTTAAGTGGCAAAGAAGCACAGTCTCTTGAGGATGAAATAAAGAAGAGATTTAGAGATATCGAAGATTTGCAGGCTGCTAAGGCAGCTCATGATAAAGAGCTGGATAAAATTAAAGATATGCAAAAGCTGGCATACAGTAAGGTGGCAATTAACAAATATGATGCATTTAACGAAATGGGCGGAAAGTTAAGCTTTGCCCTTGCGATGCTTGATAACAATGAGGATGGATTTATTATTAATTCAATGCATTCTAGAGAAGGTTGTTATACCTATATAAAGGAAGTTAAAAATGGTGAACCTGAAATTACTTTGGGTGATGAAGAAAAGAAAGTTTTAGACCTTGCTAAAAAATAATATTTAGAATATGGCGCAGGAAACTGCGCCATATTTTTCGAACAAATGTTTGCGATTATAACAGGTATGTGTTATAATATAAATTAATTAAATCATTGGAGGTTTATTATGAGGTTTATACATTTATCAGATTTACATATTGGTAAGAGAGTTCATGAATTTTCAATGCTTAGGGATCAGGAGCATATTTTAAATCAGGTGTTAGCTATTATTGATGATAATCAGGTGAATGGGGTTATTATAGCGGGAGATGTATATGATAAGACTATTCCATCATCAGAGGCTGTTCAGTTATTTGATGATTTTTTATATAAATTGGCTACAAGACAGTTAAAGGTATTTATAATTAGTGGTAACCATGATTCTGTTGAGAGATTGTCCTTTGGTAATAGGATTATGGAACATAGTGGTGTACATATTGCCCCTATTTATAAGGGAAATGCTACCTTGGTAGAACTTGAAGATGAATATGGCAGGCTTAATATATATTTGTTGCCATTTATAAAGCCATACAATGTACGACCTTATGTTGATAAGGAGATAAATTCATATCAGGAGGCTGTAGAAGCAGCCATTGCACAGATGAACATTAATATAGATGAGAGAAATGTATTAGTTGCGCATCAATTTGTAACAGGAGCACAGCGTTGCGAGTCGGAGGAGATTAGTGTAGGCGGTGTGGATAATATTGACAGTGAAGTGTTTAAAGATTTTGATTATGTGGCATTAGGACATATACATGGACCACAGAATGTAGGAAGTGACAGAATCAGATATTGTGGAACTTTACTTAAGTATTCATTTTCAGAGATGAATCATAAAAAATCAGTTACAATTGTAGATATTAATGAAAAGGGTAATGTTGTTGTTGATATTAAGGATATTAAGCCTCTTTACGATATGAAAAAGCTTAGAGGAACTTTTGAAGAGCTAAGCAGCAATGATTATTATAAAGATATCAATGTTAATGATTATATGATGATTCAACTTACTGATGAAGAATTGGTTATTAATGCAATTGAACGTTTGAGAAAGATATATCCTAATATAATGACTCTTGAATATGACAATACAAGAACATCTAAGACGAATGTGTTAGAAGAGATTAAGGACGTTGAGAAAAAAGGTCCTATAGATTTATTTGAAGAATTTTATTTTATAATGAACAATAAAAATATATCTAAAGAACAGAGAGAATATTTAGAGACATTAATAGACAAGATAAGTGGAGGTGTTATAGAATGAGACCACTAAAACTTGAGATATGTGGATTCGGTCCATATGCTAATAGAGTAGAGATTGATTTTGAAAAGCTTGGAGAAAATGGATTATATCTTATAAGTGGAGATACCGGAGCTGGCAAGACAACTATTTTTGATGCAATAAAATATGCACTCTTTGGAGAATCTAGTGGAGGTACAAGAGAGGCTTATATGCTTCGTTCTACATATGCTGATATAGATACACCAACATATGTTAAGCTTACCTTTAGATATAGGGGAGAGATATATACTGTAGAAAGAAATCCAGACTACGAGAGAAAAGCCAAAAGAGGCGAAGGTACTGCAAAAGAAGATGCCAATGCACTTTTAACCAAGCCGGATAATAGTATAGTTAGTAAAAGCAAAGAGGTTACTATAGCTATTGAAGAACTTCTAGGAATTAATAAAGATCAGTTTTCGCAGATTGTTATGCTTGCCCAAGGGGATTTTATGAAGCTTTTGATGGCTAATACAAGCGATAGACAGGTTATTTTTAGAAAAATTTTTAGGACACAGTTATATGAAAAACTAGAAGAACAGATAGTTAAAGATAATGCAAAGGTGCAGGAGGAATATAGAAAAATATCTGGAAGTATGGAAGGTGATATTAGTAATATAATGTGGCCAGATGAGGATATAATTCCAGACTATGCTTTAGATGCCCAACATATTAGCGCTACTTTAAAAGAACTTTTGGACAAGGATGGCGTATTAAAGCAAGAATTAATTAAGGACTTATCAAAGACTGAGAAAGCTATTGAAGGTAAGAATGATTTAATTAAAAAAGCTAATGATTATATTAATACATTGAATCAGATTGAAGAATATAAGGCGCAGTTGCCAAAGATTGAAGCTGATTTGTTGAATTTCAAGAACAAACTTGATGAAGCAGGCAAAGCATCAGAGCAAATAGAAAACCTATTAGTTGAGATTAATAAGATTGATATGAAGCTTTCTGATTATGATAGGTTAGAGGAAAAGGATAAATTATTACATTCTCTAAATACTATTATTTCAAACCAGGAAAAGCAATTAAATGAACTTAACGATTCATATGAGAAAAATAATAACAAATACAAAGAAGATTGTTCAAGCTTAGAAGGTATGTTAGAGGATTCCACATTTATTGAAAAATATAAAGGACAGCTAAATATTCTTCAGGCTAAAGAAAAGAGCTTTTTGCTTATATTAGATAACATAAAAACCTATTATAATGAAAAATCGCAATATGAACATAGTGAAAAAATATATAGAGAAGCTATGGAGTTATTGCAAAAGGCAAGAGCTGACTATGACTGCAGATACAAATTATTTTTAAATTCACAGGCAGGACTTTTAGCATCAGAGTTAGAAGAAGGTCAAGCATGTCCTGTATGCGGTTCTACGACACATATTAAATTAGCTACTTTACCTGAGGATGCACCTACCCAACAGGAGATTAATCAAATTAAAACTTATGTTGAAAAGTGCGAAGGTAAAGCTAATGATTACAGCAAGCAGGTAGGAGCTAATAAAGGCAGGGTTGAAAGATTAGAAGAAAATATCTTTAATATGGCCAAGGAATATAAGTCGGATTGTACAATTAAAGAACTGGAAGAATATATTTCTAATAGTTATCAAGAATTAAATAGTCAGATATCAGATTTAAAGATATCGATTAAAAAGCTTGATACTAAATTAGCTCAAAGAAAGACTCTTGAAGAGAGCCTCATAAATTTGGAGAAAATAATAGATGATATATCGGCTAAGATAAAAGATTTAAACATTCAGATGGCTACTAATAAGGAGACTATCAATCAGACTCAAATTCAATATAAAGAAATAAAAGATAATCTTTTATATGCCAATAAGTCTGAAGCTATGGCAAAGAAAAATCAATATCAGAGCCAGATAACAGCTATAAAAGAAAGCTATGAAAATGCAAAAAAAACCTATGAGAATGCACAAAAGAATAAAGTAGAATTAAATACCAGAATAGAGCAATTACAAGAAAGTCTAAAAGATAAAGAAAATATAGATTTAGCTAAGGTTGAAAATGAAAAACAAGAGTTAGATACTATAAAAAGTAATATCTTAGAGGCACAGAATAAGGTTTATTCACGTATTACACATAATGAAAAAATGAAACAAAGTATAGAAGATAAGCTAAAGGAACTTGAAACAATAGAAAAGGCATCTAATATTTTAAGTGGTTTAGCAAGTACTGTTTCAGGTTCTGTAAAAGGAAAAGACAGGGTAAGATTAGAGGCTTATATACAGGCAATATATTTTGAAAGAATATTAAAAAGAGCAAATGTAAGATTTTTGAAGATGACCAATGGGCATTATGAGCTTATAAGAAGTGAAGTTGCTTCTGATAAGAGAGTAAAAACTGGATTAGACCTAGATGTTATAGATCATCACAATAATTCTATTCGTAGTGTAAAAACCTTATCAGGTGGAGAATCATTTAAAGCATCATTAGCTTTAGCGCTGGGTGTTTCTGAAGAGATACAGTCTATGTCCGGAGGAATACAAATTGACACTATGTTTGTTGATGAAGGCTTTGGTATGTTAGATCCAGAGTCCTTAGATGCAGCATATAGAGCGTTGTCAGATTTAAGTGACGGTAATCGTTTGGTAGGTATAATTTCTCATGTTGCAGAGCTTAAAAACAAGATTGATAAGCAGATTATAGTTACTAAAGCTGTTACGGGAGAAAGTAATATTAATATACAGGTATAATACAAAAGCACCTGTCTGCTAAAGGCGGGCAGGTGCATATTATAATCAGCTAATTAGAGTAGGATTATAGCAATTAAGGGATTTAGCTCTTGCAATAAGAAAATCATAGCGCTTTTCTTCTGCTTTAACCCTATAGATGTAAGAATCTATTAAGGCAGGGTCTAGAACATTTTCAAAGTTAGAATTAGCCACGTCCAGAGCAGTTTTTGATTGCTTGATTTCCTCTAAAAGATACTTTTCGTCATAGCTTATAAGTGATTTTTGTTTCTTTTTTTTCTTCATGATATAACCGTCCTTTATCATTATTTTATAAATAAATTATTGCTTATTTTTGGGATTCTTATTCAAAATAATTAAAAAAGGTATTGACTGACTGAAAAAAAGGTGCTAACATATGTTACATAATCTTAATCAAATGCGTTCGCATTTACAATTTCCCTAGATAACAATTTAATATTTGGAGGTGTTGCCTATAGGAAAAGTAGTTTGTGCTGTTTTGGATGACAACAGGGAGTATATTTTTAAATTTGTTGATTATATCAACAGCAGACCCAATTTGTTGATTGAGGCAGTTGGATTTGATAATTTTGAAGCTTTACAGGAATATGTTTTTAATAATTACGTGGAACTTTTACTTGTGCCTGAGGATTATAAAGATTTTGAAAGTGATAATGTTTCTGTAAAACTAATATTAGCAAGGGAGAAAACAGTTACTGAAGGAAATTTGTATATTTACAAATATCAGTCTATGAAAAGTATTGTTGCAGAGCTTATTACTTACATTAACGATGAGAAGAATAGCCATATAATAAGTACTAATGGTATTTTTAAGAAGGTAATAGGTGTGTATTCTCCGGTTGGAAGGAGCTTTAAGACATCTTTTAGTCTGATGCTTGCTAAGGAATTTGGGAAAAAATATAAGACTATTTATGTTAGTCTTGAGGAATATTCGGGGTTAGAGTATTTTGTGGGAGATAATTTTAATTATACATTGTCAGATGCGCTGATTAGTTATATGGACGATAAGAGTAAGCTGTTTATAAAAATGGAAAGAATGTTAAGCTATATTCACAATATTGAAATTTTGCCGTCAGTAAAATGTATTAAGGATATATATGGTACACCTATTGAAATATGGAGAGATTTTTTTCAATATTTAATTGATGAAGGACCGTATAATGTGGTCATTATTGATTTTGGAAATATTGCATTTTCAAGGGAAGAAATATTTAAACTATGTGATGTAATATATGTTCCGGAATTGAAGAATTCACAGGCAAAAGAGAAGATAAAAGAATTTAATAAGCATTTGGAAAGCATAAAAAACGGACAACTAACAGAAAGGTTAAGTTACATTGAAATTCCTTATATTAAAGAACTGGCAAATGCTGAAGCGTTTTCTCAGATAATTGTAAATGAAGGGTTTGAAAGGTATGTAAGGGAGGTTATCGAGTGGAAGAATTAGTACTTCTTTTAAAAGAAAAGGTCCTTGAACATATTGATATTTCAGATGAAATTAGCAATGAGAGATTATATGAAGCCATTGATTTTGTTATGAGGCAGAGCACGGATTTTGAGTATATTTCCATTATTGACAGAATTGAATGTAGAAATAGAATTTTTAATTCCATTAAAAAATTGGATATTTTAGAGGAACTGCTACAAGATAATGCCATTACCGAGATTATGATTAATGGATACAAGGATATTTTTGTAGAAAAAAATGGAAGTGTAAGTCACTGGAATAAAAGCTTTGTAAGTAATGAAAAGTTAGATGATATAGTTCAGCAGATAGCGGCAAAATCTAATCGAATTGTTAATGAGGCAACACCAATATTAGATACTCGTTTAAGTGATGGTTCAAGAGTAAATATTGTACTACCGCCGATTGCCATAGACGGTCCGGCAATTACCATAAGAAAGTTCTACGAAAAACCACTTACTATGGACAAGCTTATTGAATTTGGAAGTATAACCAAGGATGCGGCAGAGTTTTTAGAAAAACTTGTAAAAGCCAGATACAATATTTTTATATCAGGTTCTACAAGCTCAGGAAAAACAACGTTTTTGAATGTTTTATCAAATTATATCGATGAGGATGAGAGAGTAATTACCATAGAAGATTCTGCAGAACTACAGATACATAATGTGAGAAATCTTATAAGGCTGGAGGCTAGAAATTCTAATACTGAAGGGAAAAATGAGATTAAGATTAGGGCATTAATTAAATCAGCATTAAGAATGAGGCCGGATCGTGTTATTATAGGAGAAGTTCGTGGTGAGGAATGTATTGATTTATTACAGGCCATGAATACGGGGCATGACGGTAGTCTTTCAACCGGACATAGTAACAGTTCAAAGGATATGCTCAGCCGATTAGAAACTATGGTACTTATGGGAATGGATATGCCATTAGAGGCTATAAGGGGACAAATTGCTTCATCCATTGATATCATTGTTCATTTAGCAAGATTTAAAGACAAAAAAAGAAGGATAATGGAGATTGTTGAGATTGATGAATACAAAAATGGTGAAATAATTTTAAATCCGTTATACATTTTTGATGAAACCAATGGTCTTACAAGAATCGGACAACTCCTACATAATGAAAAATTAATGATGGCAGGTATGGTATGAAGGTTCTAAAAGATTTAATAATAGGCATTTTATTGCTTATGTGTATTGGATATTTATTTTATGGAAATGTTTTAGTGGCAGTATTATTTTTACCCTTGTTAATACCTTATTTGAAACTTTGTAAAAAGGAAAGGAAGCGAAAAGAAGATGAACTTTTAGCACAGGAATTTAAGGAAGGAATGCTTGCTGTAGTGGCTTCTTTAAATGTTGGATATTCCATCGAAAATTCATTTAGGGAAGCAACGGTAGACTTGAAACTGCTATATGGCGAAAAGTCCGGAATTGTTAAGGAATTTCGTAATATTATTAATAAAATAAATATGAACATAAATGTGGAAACTGCGCTTATGGATTTTGCGATGAGAAGCAATAACGAAGATATTATTATATTTGCAGAGATATTTAAATATGCAAAAAGAAGTGGCGGAGACATGATTGAGATTATACGAAATACGGCAGGGATTATATCTGAAAAGATTGAAACAAAAAAGGAAATATCCGTATTGGTAGCAGCAAAAAAATATGAGCATACCATAATGAGCCTAGTGCCTATGGGAATTATTGTATATATGAAAATGGGGAATCCACAAATGTTTGAAAAAATGTATGGTAATCTTATGGGCATAGTGGTTATGAGTATATGTCTTTTGATATATGCTGTGGGATATTTCTGGGGAAGAAAGATTGTAAGAATTGATGTATAGGGGGGATTGTGTGAAAAATGGCGTAAAGTTTTTATATGGACCTGCAAAAATATTTTTGAAAGCTTCGTTTATAAAAAATATGGAGAGAAAAAAGCTGGAATCCATTGGAATAAAGGATGAAAAGAAGCTACAGGAATATATTTTAAAAAAGTATTCAACTATTTTGTTAGTAGCTATTATATTAGTTATTGTTGTAGGTGTAACATTTTTGACAGCAGATAGGGGCAAAAAAATAATAACTAAGCTTAGTAGAAATGATTACTTTGGTGGAGATAAGGAGTACCAGGTTAATGTAAGTGGTGAAAACTTTGACGAAACTATAAGTGTAAATATCAGCAATCAGGTGATGAGCGAGGAACAGATTTTTGAACATTTCGACCAGCTTTTTGAAGAATTAAAGCTTGTAATTTTAGGGAAAAATAAAAGTCTTTTAGAGGTTAATTCAGATTTAAATCTTGTTAATTCTATGGAAAATGGAGCTGTAAAAGTAAAATGGAATATTTCTGATTACTCACTAATATCAGGTAATGGTAAGGTTAATAGTGAACTAGTTGAAAATGATGGAGAGTATGTATGTCTTGTAGCAACTCTAAGCTACGAAAAATATTACATTGATTATTCTATTGATGTAAAAGTAATTCCCCCTGTATATACAGAAAAAGAAAATATTTTAAATGAGTTAAATCTGTTGCTTATTAATGCGGACTCATCAAATATTACACAAAAGGAAGTGAATTTACCTGAATCCGTAAATGGACTGGCACTGACCTATTATGAAAAAAAGGATGACGATACGGTAAGTATTATTATATTAAGTGTAATTATTCTTATTATTGTATATTTATCCTTTGAATCAAAGATAAGTAAATTGAGCAAAGAAAGGGTTACTAGTCTAAGACTTGATTATCCGGAGATTGTTTCAAAGCTGACTCTGCTAATTGGTGCAGGTATGACTACTAGAATGGCCTGGGAGAAAATAATAATGGATTACAAACAAAACAGGGTAAAGAAAAAGCCTGCTTATGAAGAAATGATAGTAACCTATAATCATCTACAGGCAGGAGTGGCTGAAGGAATAGCCTATGCAGAGTATGGTAAACGTTGTAAGTTACACGAGTATGTAAAATTAGGGATGCTCCTGGAACAAAATATAAAAAAAGGTACAAATGACTTGAAGGAGTCTTTAAAAAGAGAAGTTGAAAATGCATTTGAGGATAGAAAAAATCTGGCAAAGAAGCTGGGCGAAGAGGCAGGAACTAAACTCTTATTACCAATTGTTTTAATGCTTTTAGTAGTATTAGTAATAATTATGGTTCCGGCACTTAGTATGATTGAATTTTAGGAGGTTAAATATGAAAAAATTAATGAAAATGAAGGTAAAAGCCATTGGTGTTGTGGAGATAATATTGATTTTGGTTGTAATCTTTATATAATATAGTACTGTATTTAGTGTATTTTATGATAAAGAAAAGTAGTAAATTATAACAGTATATACAGTTATATAAGTATATGTATTTTATGTTATAAGGAAGGTGTTAATTATAGAGAGATATAGTAATAGGAAGCAGTTTGAAGACCTTACACCAATATTTCCTAATGAGAGAATATATCTTAATAGTTCAAAGACAATGAAATTAATAGATATTATTTCTCCAATAGGAAAAGGACAAAGAGGACTTATTGTAGCTCCTCCTAAAGTAGGAAAAACAACACTATTAAAAGATATGGCGCAGTCAATACTATGTAATAATCCTAATATATTAATTATTATTTTGTTGATTGATGAACGACCTGAAGAGGTAACTGACATTAAAGAAAGTTTTATGGATTTTACCAATCGTTTAAAAGTTTTGGCATCTACATTTGATAAACGACCTCAAAATCATACTAGATATGTAGAGCTAACAATAGAGTATGCAAAAAGAAAAGTGGTATTGGGTAAAGATGTTGTAATATTATTAGACAGTATTACAAGACTTGCAAGAGCATATAACATTGTGACGTCACCTAGTGGGAAAACACTTTCAGGAGGCATGGACCCATTGGCATTGTTGCCAGTAAAAAAGATTTTTGGAGCTGCGCGAAATACTATAGAAGGTGGTAGTTTAACTATAATAGCAACAGCATTAATAGAAACTGGAAGTAAAATGGATGATATGATTTACGAGGAATTTAAAGGAACAGGGAATATGGAACTTGTGCTTGATAGAAAGCTTGCAGAACAGAGAACCTTTCCTGCAATTAATATTGAAAAATCAAGCACACGAAGAGATGATTTATTACTTTCACAAAATGAACAGAAGAAAGCGCAAGAGATAAGAAGAAGTAAAAAAAGAATTACTGAAATATTAGAGTATATTTAAACCTACAGTCATTCACATAAAAGTAAATGGCCGTAGGTTATTTTTAAATCTGTTTATGCAATTTATTAAAACACTCACATATAGCAGGAAGAAAAATATTTTTACATTCCTTTTCATCAAGGAGTATTTTTGAATCTGTATTTACTATATAAGGTAAATCAGAGAAAAAGTAAGCTAGAGAAGTTAATAAATCATTATCTGTTAGTAATAAATTAATCGTAGTAAGAATGTCTCTACTTTGTTGTATTTGCTCTTGTATCCATTCATTAGAATAATTTTCTAATTTTTCCACAGTTTCTTCACTTAATCCAAGTTTATTATATATTGTTAATTCAGGAACTTTTAGAGAATTGATTTCACCAAACAAAAACTCATAATCACAATTCATTATTTCTTTAAGCATTTGGATATCATGCATTGATAAACGAGTATCCTTAGAAGCATCACGTTTTGATTCCCAATTTTGGTAGTTTCTTAAAATAGTTGCTTTTAATGTTGCTTTTTCTTTATCATTTGAAGGTGTTGGACGTAAATTATGTTTCATGTAATATAACAGAATTAAGTCGCATACGTCTTGTTGGGTGTAGTTATTTAATTTTCTCCATTTTTTTAATCGCTCTCCCAATGTGTCAGTTGGATCTGCGATAAAAAAATCTCCAACATAAGGAATAGATGATTTTTCAAACACACAATTTTTTACATATGATTGGTCACGTAACTGACAGAGTTTGTTTGAAATAGTAAGCTTGTAAATAAGATTTACTGTTTCTGTATTAAGAAATTCTTCGTTTCCATCCATATAGGCATCTTCAGATGCAATACCTGCTACAGGTTTAGTTATAGTTATAGGAGAAACATCTTCAGATTTATATTCTGTTATGTAATAACTAAGATATGTCATAAAGTCATCATCTGAAATTAAAAGGTCTAAAGTGTTAATAAGCTCACGTGAATAGTTTGTAGAAATAAACATAGTATTATTACTTTTTGCAATTTGAAAGTAGCTGAGCAATTTTTCAATGGAAGCAATAGTTAAACCTGTTAATTTAGTTAAAGCCTTAGTATGTTTATGAAGAGTATCAATTTCGCCAAATAAAAATTCGTAATCACAATGTAGCAAGTGTTTTAAAATAAACAAATTTTCTAAAGAAAAAGGTGTACTAGCAAAGAATGAATCAGTTTCTTTTGTTTCCCATTGAGAATATGTTTTTATAAGTGATGAAATTCGTTTCTCTTTTGATAAGCTTTTATTATCATCATCTTCAAGGCATAAATAACAACGATAATTGTAAAGTGCTTCTGCCATATCAGTCTTTGATATTTTATTTAGTTCTCTCCACTTTTTTAATCTGCTACCCAAAGTTATTTCTTTGTTAAAGATAAATTCAAAATATTCAGTTGTCCTACTTTGGACTTCCTTTAATTGTTTTTCCAATGTATTCATAATAAAAATAGCTCCCTTTTTAAGTTGACGAATTAAATATACAACATTTTTTGAAAAAAATCAATATAAATCATCAAAATATCCGTTTACTTTCGCGAAAAATGGCAGATAATTATATTAGAAGCCAGAATGGAGGTGAGAGTATGAAAAAGATATTGGGTAAATTTATACAAACTGGACTATGGTCACAACCATTAATTATGTTGGTAATCATTAAATTTGTAAATGATTACAACCCGAAACTATATTGGACAAAAGATACATGGTTTTTAGTTGTAATCGTATCATTTGTGCCGATGTTTATTTATTGGGTCGAGAAAGTGGGAAAACCAAGAGAAGAAAATGCATTTTTAGGCAAAAAGAAAGCGATGTATCCTAAAATTGAAGAAGGACTGTTATACAAAGTGCCAACAGGTATTGTTTTTGGGAAAGATAAACAAACCAACAGATATGTTTGCAAAGACCTAAAAGAAGATGGTCACATTTTTTTAATTGGAGGGAGTGGTTCAGGAAAGAGTTCGTGCAATGTAATTCCATCACTACTAGCAAATCCAACAGTAAGGAAATTTGCGGTCGACATAAAAGGGGAATTGAGTTTTAAAACAGCGAAATATGGTGATGAAAATACACTTGTATTTAATCCAGCGAACAGAAATACATATGGTTATAATCCTTTTTATGCCTTAAATAAAGATAGCACAACACAAGATATTTTGGAGGTAATGCAAAATATAGCATATTCACTAATCTCGCTACCTGCTGATTTAAAAGACCCATTTTGGAAGACGTCAGCAAGAAATTTATTAATTGGCTTGTTGATTTTCAATTACAAAAATGGTTTTGTAGATTTTGTGAGTATAGTTGATGAAATTTTAAAGAAGCCGGTTAAAGAATCTATTGAGGGTGTAATGGACAAGGCAAATCCAAATTCAGTTGAATACAGATATATAGTCCAATTTTCAAATATGGAGGATGAAACACTAGGCGGAATAGTCGCCGAGATGAATAATCATATCATCGTATTTGCAAATGACCAAGATATTCGATATGCATTTAAAGATAATGGCTGTAAGCTAAATCCGCATAAGCTTGAAGAAGGATGTAGCATATATCTTTCTATAAAAGAAGAAAAACTGTCAGCATACTATGATGTTTTGCAACTTATCATAAACCAAACGTTAGCAGAACTTGAAAAAAGACCTGAGTACTCAGAACCAATAATTATGTGTATTGATGAGTTGCCAAGAATATTAAGTGCAGGGAAACTCGATAGACTTTTGGACGCTGCAAGAACGTTACGAAGTAGAAAAGTATGCCTATTTTTAATCACACAGTCAACGGAAGCACTAATGTCCGCCTTTACTGAAAACGAGGTAGCAGACCTAATTAGTAACTGCCCATATATAATAGTGCTTTCTGCAACATCTATAAAAACACAAAAATCTGTGTGTTCATGGTGTGGGAAGTATAAGGTCCGCAAGCAGACGTGGAACGGAACGGGAAAAGATGCAAAAATATCAGTGTCTTTTGATGAAAAAGATATTGTAGAACCATCAGATTTAATGACACTAAAAAATACAGGCGAAGCAATATTAATAACACCTTATGGATACTGTAGAGTAAAAAAAGTACCATGGTATAGGGACAAGTTTTTTAAATTAAGGGCAGAAAGTATTATTAAGCATAACAAAACAATTCAACAAATTGAGGAGGGATAATAATTATGAAAAAAATCAAATTATTAAACGGTATAGTGATGCTGCCAAATGATGTCATCACAATTGATAAGACGGTAACATCATCAGCTAATTTTGCTGGTGTAGTTGCGGAAAAAAACGGTACATTGCCACAGTTCTTATTTTTGTCGGAAAAACCAATTGATGAAATGACGACCGAAGATGAAGATAGGATTTATAAGTTGTGTGGTGAAATTGTTCCAGAAGTAGAAAATATTAGAGTTAACGAAATACAACCGATATTTGATGCTAACGGACGAATTAAAAATGCTAAAGAATGGATAAATACACCAAGATTAGGCATTTTTGCAGTTATGGAAGTAGAAAGCGAAAAAGACCTATATATGAATATGGGCATAATAAGGAGGGATTAGTATGGAGTATAATAAGTTTGTAGAGGAATATATTTCTCAAATTGAGAAAATTATGTCAGCAGAAAATGTATCAATTATTAGAATGTCAGTACATAAAGTTAATGAAATCAAGGATGCAATTAATGTTAAGTTTCCTAATGAGATAGTATCACCTACGATATATGTAGATGATGAGTACAAGCTATTTTTAGATGGATATAGTATTGAAGATATAGTTGAAAGAAAAGTAGAAGACTTAAAAAGTGTTAGAGCAAACGCTCCAAATGTACCAGATTTGTCTGCTGAATCCGCAAAGAAAAATCTATATTGTGTGGTAATTAATGCAGAAGCCAATAAGGACCTACTTAAAACGGTGCCTCATGAAAAATTGCAAGATTTAGCAATTATTGCAAGATTTAGAGTAGGTAATGATGCAAGTTTTATTGTAAAAAATGAGATGTGCAAGTATTTTCAAATGACAGCAGAAGAAGTTATGGAACAGGCTCATAAGAACACAGAAAAGCAAATGTTTGTGTGTAAGAATATGACGGATGTTCTTCGTGAAATTTTAAGTGAACAAGGACTATCAGATGATTATATGGACGAGCTTTTATATACGAATAAGGAAAAATGTCCTATGTACGTAGTTAATAGTGAGTCAAATGTTGATGGCGCAGTGGCGCTTATATCAACAAATGTAATGGAAAAGTCATTTGAAAAGATTAGAGAGGATTATCCTGATATGCAATCTATGTATGTATTGGGTTCTAGTAGACATGAACTAATTTTAATGCCAGATATTGCAGTAGATGATGTAAAAGACATAGAAAGAATCCATAAAGAAGTTCAGAATACTGAACTTAAAGAGTGTGATAAGTTAACAGAAAATGTTTATAGGTTTGATATTATATCAAAGCAACTTTCTATTGCAAATAAACCAGTTCTAGCAGAAAGTGAGTTAAAAGAATTAGTTAAGACGTGTGGAAGAAGTCGTTAAGAAGGAGGTGATATTATGCAGTCTAACATTGAAAATATTAAAGAGCTTTTCGCGACTTTTATGCGAATTAAAGCCAATAAGCCACAGCAAGAATTTGAAGTTTTTGCTAAGGTTAAGGATGAGGTGATTAATAATGGAACAGTTACAAGTAGATAAGATTAAAGAAATTACCGAAGAGTTAGAGAAAGGTATTTTAGAAGTTTTTGAGACAGAGAAATATAAAGAGTATTTAAATGTGATGTCGAAGTTTCATAAATATAGTTTTAGAAATACCTTGCTTATATCGCAACAAAATCCTAATGCAACAATGGTAGCGAGTTTTAATTCATGGCAGAATAATTTTAAACGTAGCGTAAAGAAGGGAGAAAAGGGTATTCGTATCCTTGCTCCCGCTCCATATAAAGTTACAAAGGATGTAGAGAAAATAGACCCTAAAACACAAAAACCAATTTTAGGAAAAGATGGTTTGCCAAAGAAAGAAAGGGTAGAAGTGATAAAACCAGGATATAAAGTGGTTACAGTATTTGATATTTCACAAACGCATGGGGAACCATTACCAGAGCTAGCAACTATGCTGCCAGAAAGTGACAAAGATTATGAGGAAATTTTAAATGCTGTAAAAGCGATTTCACCAGTATCAATTGTTATTAGACCAATTAAGGACGGTGCTAATGGATACTATGACTTTGATGAAAAAATAATCGCTATAAAAGATGGAATGAGTCAAGCTCATACATTAAAAACAGCAATTCATGAGCTAAGTCATGCAATGCTTCATGACAAAGATACAGGAAGAGAAAAAGATAATCAGCTTGATCGCCGAACAAAAGAGGTTCAAGCTGAGAGTATAGCATATACAGTTTGTTGTCATTTTGGATTAGATACATCGGATTTTAGTTTTGGTTATATCGCAGGTTGGAGCTCCGATAAAAAACTTGAGGAACTAAAAGAGAGTATGGCAACAATTCGAAATACATCATCAGAAATAATAGATGTAATTGAGAAAAAATTAGTAGAAGCAAAACAAGAAATAAAAATAGATAAACTTGCTAATGACATTGATGAGTTTATTCGTTCTTATAAAAATTATGAGTTTAAAAGTGTCGTATATGATGTAGAAAAAACTTTGGAAAATATTAAGGCTGGAAAAGTGGGATATTTACAAGAGTGCTTTAAAAAAATTAGTAATGAAAATGAAATAGCAGATGTATCTGAAAAAGCAAAAAAACTTTCAGAAAGATTGGAAGAGTATTCAAAAGAAAAAACTATAAAATATGTTAGTCAAAAAAGGGATTATTATAGAAATGAAAATAAAACAAATGATGTGGCTAAGTATCGTCACAGGAGTCATTAGGTGATGTCAAATTGACATCACCTATTTTTAAAAATTGATGTCAATTTGACATCAAAGAATGGAGGGAATTTATGGATAATAATACTTTGACTGAATTGCAGTTAAAACATCAACAGCAAATGAAGGAAAAACGAGATGCGATTAAGCAGCGAAAAGCAAGAACGCATCGCTTAATCGTAAGAGGAGCAATAGCCGAAAAAGCGATTCCTAATGCTGAAAGTATGACGGATGAGCAGTTTCAAAAGGCTCTTTATCGCGCAATATTTAAGAGCGATATTGCGACCTGCCATCCGCAGGATTTTGTCGAAAGACCACTTCGTGAGAATCCGTCGGAAGACACCTCGTAGAGCGCACTATCACACTTTTTAGTGTGATGTATAAGTGCGCCCTTGTATAGAAGGGAAGTGTAAACGAGAGTCTATCACTATCAATAAAAGTTTATAGAGAGGGGGTATTATATGGCTATATATCATTGTTCCGTAAAAATAATAGGAAGAAATGCAGGTAGGTCATCTGTAGCGGCCGCTGCATATCGCTCGGCTGAATGTCTTACAAATGCTTATGACGGAATAGAACATGATTTTAGAAAAAAGAATTGGGTTGAATATAAAGAGATATTGTTACCTGAGAATGCTTTAAAAGAATACCAAGATAGGAGTACTTTATGGAACGCAGTTGAAATGATTGAAAAGTCAAAAGATGCACAATTAGCTAGAGAGTTTGAAGTTGCATTACCGATTGAATTTTCAAGAGAACAACAGATAGAAGTTGTAAAGCGGTTTGTAAAAGAGCATTTGACTTCTCAAGGGATGATTGTAGATATTGCAATTCATAACCCACCTGTGACAAATGACAGACATCAGCCAATTGATAAATTGGGTAATGTAACAAAAGATAAAAAACAGATGCAATTTATTAATCCTCATGCACATATTCTTTGTACCGTTCGACCACTTGATGAATATGGAAAGTGGCAAAAAAAATCAGAGGTCGAATATGTGTGTAAAAAAGATGGAGAAGAAAAAGCATTAACAGCTATTGAATTTAATACATTAAAAGACGATGGTTGGGAAAAACAATATAAATATTATGATGGGGATAAGAAGTCATATTATACGCCATCAGAAGCAAAAGAAAAAGAATTGGAAAGAGTTAATCGCTCTCCAAAGACAACGCCGTATGGAAGAAAGAATAAAATTGTAGAATACTGGAATAGTAAAGATAGAATTTTAGAGTGGCGCTTACAATGGGAAAAAGTAGTAAATTACCAATTTGAAAAAATGCAGTCGGATATAAGAATTGATAGTAGAAGCTTTAAGAAGCAAGGAAGAGAAGATGAGGTTCCAACTTTACATATGGGTACTGCTGCAATAAATATCGAAAAGAGAGCTGACAGAGAATTGTGTGAAGGTAAAATGGAATTTCAGGTAGTGAGAAGTGATATTGGTTATATTAATAAGGAAATAAAAGCTCATAATAAATTAGTAAAAGAATTAAAAGTTAAGTTTGACATAGTAATAGAAAAAGCTAAAGACTTTATGGATGAAGTTGCTAAAAGGTTGGAACTTATACGCGCAAAACTAATTGGAAATAAATATGAAGAAGAGCTATTAACAAAAAAACTAAATCATGCAGAATCAGTATTGAGTTTAGAAGGAAATTTAATTGAAAAATTTGAACGAGAAATGAAAAAAGTAGATGATGCAAACAAACAGTCCTTTGATAAAATTCAATCTCTTACTAAAGAGCTTGAATTATGTGTACCATTTCAAGTTAAGAAAAAATTAGAATTACAAAAGCAAATTCAAAATGAACATGCAGATATTGAATATAGAAAAGAATATTTACAAGGAATTGCTCGTATGTGTCAGTTATATAGTCAAGATGATATAAAAAAGGCAAATAACAAGCATATGAAGAATGTTCAAAATTGTGAAAAGCTAAAAGAGACAATAGAGTTAGTAAAGGAAGATTATAATAAGATGATTAGTGAGTATAAGTTAGCTTTGAAAGATATTCCTATTGAACTAAAGCAAGATGTAAATAAAAAGTGTATAGAAGAACGTTCTAAAACAGAAAAGATTGTTGTAGATAGTTTATTAAAAAAATGTGGGGATGATTTTGACCTTGAGGAATTTGAAAGAGTAAAAAAATCTGTTGAAAAAACAATAGCATCTTTAGATAAGACTTTAGAAATGGAGAATATTAAAAATAAGAAGATTTCAAAATCTAGACATCATTAGAAAAAATAAATCCTCACAGATTCCTGTGAGGATTTATTAGAGAATAGATATTCTAGCCCTTTATTAACCTTTTACTTCCCTAATTTCCTGTGAGTCTTAAGAATTTCTCTCTTGTCATACCACCGGCGTATTCAAAGAGTTTCTTGACTACTTTGTTTGAATTATTTCCAGTTGACCCGCCGTAGCCATGAGTCCCATATCCGTAATTATCTTGAATTGAGTAAGTAATATCGACTTCTGGACCTTGATAAATGTCTCGACTTACAAAATGAATACCTTTTTCTGCTAAAACTTCATCGTTGTATTGACCCGATTCATTATTTGAAGCACAATTCCAAAAGAAATATGTATATTTTACTTCGTTTAAGTATTCATTTTTGTAAACTCTAATAAATAAATATGGATACTTTCCATAACTATAACCGGTACGTTGATAAGCGTATTCAAAGTCTGTAGAGATAGTTTCAAGATATTTATATGGACCAGTTGCGATACTAAGATATTGCTCTTTATAATTAATTCTTGAAGTGCCCGAAGGACGTAAAGTCCTGTATCCGTTTTGTCCATAAGTATAAGTGTCGTAAATAACATCTCTTTGAAACATTCTGTTATTAATAGCCAACTCATTATCAGTTGAAAACTCGCTTATCTTCATTGTTTGTGTATCAAACAAATGTACTCCAGTTCCGTACCAGCCTGATGTAAACTGATAATTACAATCGCTATATTCTTCCCTCATTCGCTTCCAAAAATCGTTTTCATAAATAACATTTTTGCTTTCATCAGCTGCATAAATCCATCCATCATCTGTGTAGTCTACTGCTGATACCCCCGCATAAGCATCATACTTTCTAGCTTCATTATTAACAAGGTGGAAAAAATCTGTTTCTGTGATTTCACCCTTTACATATTTATCAAAAGCTTGTTCCCCGATTACTTCGTAAGCATTCTTCAAAATTGGAGAATAATTTTGCACTCCATTGTAAATTAATAATGAACCATACTTATTAATGATAGCTTGCTCGCTTGCAGTGTCTCTAACCCAAACATTCAACGCAGGGTCTTTAGCCTGAGTTGTTGGTTCTTGCGTTGTAGGCTGCTCAATTGTTGGTTGCTCAGTTGTAGTCTGCTGTTGTGATGTAGTCTGTTGCTGACTTGTATTTTGACTTGTAGGCTGTGTCTGACTTGGTTGAGTCGCTTCCTGTGTCACACTTTGACTTGGTTGTATAATTTCTTCTGAAGGTTGAGTTGCATTTTCAGTAGAAACTTGTGTATTCTCCTCAGCTACGCCACCAGTAGGCTCTTCCGGCATATTATCTTCTGGGATTGCAGCGATATTACCAGTAGTTGTTTCTTCTTCACTCACAAAATTAGTAGTATTGTCATATTCAGTTGTAGGAATTGTAGTTGTAGGCTTACGATTGCAAGCTGTGACTACAAACATAGCCATAATCAAGGTAATGGCAAGCACCTTTCTTAATTTTCTCGTCATTTGAATGACCTCCTTATTCTATTTTAAATAAATCATTTAACCATTCAGTATTAAGTTATCAATGTTCAAAATCCTTTTTAGTATAACAAGAAGAAAAGAAAAAAACAAGATTTTGACATTTTTTTACTATTTTTCGACTTTTCTCTCATACTATATGTGAAGGGTAATAAAACTATTTTAACTTATAAATAGTTTCAAGGTCTGGATGTAATGATAGTGCGCTATGTAAGTATTTTTCTTCTACAATCTCCAATGTGTTTGTATCAATTAGAATGATAGATACAAACATCGATAGCATGTATGGAGAATGGTTTATTAGTTCTTCGAAAAGATTTTTATTGTTAGTAACAAAAGAAATTTTTGTTCTTGGACTATGATTTTCTAAAGTAAATCTTCCATAGTAGCTCATCAACAAATTTATGCGAGTCGTATCTTGATAAACAAGATGTGACTCAGGAAAAAAGAAAAATAACCACTTAGAAATTTTTCCTTCATTTATAGTGATTTCGAAATCATAACTATTTTCATTTTGTCGCATACGTGAAGACCAATTGAATTTACTATGAGCAAGAGAGGCGGTAATTGTAGCCATTGATAATTTTTTAAATTCTAAAATTGTATTTGATGCTACATTTTCAACAATATCATTAGTAAATTCACTTGTGTCATATCCAGCAGCTTGTAGTAAGTCATAATAGGTTACCTCACCTAAAGCAGTATTAGAAATTTTTTTCAGCGTTTTTGGTGTTGGTGGTTTGCTACAGCGTTTGTTTAAATATTTACACATATATGCAATGGATAAACCACAATCATTAGCAAATTTTGTTTGAGAGCGCTCACCCTGAGCTTTTATTAGTAAATTAGTAAATGATTCGACATCAAATGTGTGGTTATTTGAAAAATTTTTTCCCATTTTAGCCTCCAGTTCATTTTTGAGTTTCTTTTTTACAAAAAAACTATCATACTGTTGATGCGATTATAATAGCACAAAAACATAAATGTGTCAAAAAAATATAAAAACCTTTTTGATTTTTATTGCGTTTTTTGGAAACGTGGTTATAATATAATTAACACCGAAAACATAAAAAACAAGACAAAGACGAAAAGAAAGTATATAATAAATTGCAAAAATATAGATAAACTCAAAATGCGAGAATGATTTAAGTTCGCAAAACAACAATAAAGTTAAAAAGAGGTGCCATATGAATAATTATATCGTTAAAAATCAAAAAACAGAAAAAGACATTCAGTACTATATCTGTGAAAGAGAGAATTTTTCAATCTTTGCAGAACCGTCAAAGTACTTAAAGCATAAGCTGAAAGAGCATTGTTCACCAAATACGATTCGAAGAATAGCGTATGCATTAACGCACTATTTAACCTATCTTGATGTAACAGGATTAAATGTAAAAGCAGTCTTAGCTATGAAATATGCAGAGCAGCATGAGCATTTTGTTAACTTCCTTTTGTGGGTTAAGGATGGCAATCATAATAAGACGAAGCAGATGCCCACGAACAATACAGCTAATAGTTACTTGCAAGCAGTGTTTGGATATTATGATTTTTTAATAGTTCAATACGAACTACAAGAAGAACTAAAAGTATTTAATAACACTAACATCTCATTTGGAACATCAACAGGAATAAGGTTTAAAAGGAGCATCAAGCAGTTTAAGGGTTATCTGCAAAAGGAAGATAGCATAGGGAAAACAATTAAAGAAGAAGAAATTAAAAGGCTTTTAGACGCGAGTGACAGCATTAGAAATAAGCTACTGATTTTACTGCTTGTTGAAACGGGCTTTCGAATAGGAGAGCTGTTAGGCATACGCTGGAGTAAGGATATTGATTTTGAAAATAGAACAATCAAGGTTATGTATCGTGAAGATAATGAGAACCTTGCGCGAGCGAAGAACGCAGAATATCGAAGAGCTAAGATTAGTAAGGAAACATATGAGATTTTAGAGTATTACATATCCGAAAACCGAAATCTTTTGTGTAAAACTGAATATTTGTTTATCAATTTATACGGCGAACGAAAAGGAGCTCCAATGACTGTAGACGGTGTATATTCCGCCTTGAAAATATTGCAAAATAAGACCGGGATAGAGGTGACACCGCATATGCTCCGACATTATTTTGCAAACGAGCGAAGAAAAAATGGCTGGAGCATAGATAAGATATCAAAGGCACTTGGGCATCGCCAGCTAGCAACGACCGAAAGATATTTACATATCGAAGATGAAGAACTATCAACAGCAATGAATGCATATTATGATGCGACAAATGCCCTATATAATGTGGATAAGCTAATTTGAAAAGAGGTGAATTGATGACAACAACAGCTTTAAAAATAAGAAAAATAAATAGGAAAGAATTAGAAAGACAGGTTAGTAGGTCGCCAACAGTAAATGGAAAGCTAAAAGAGATAGTACTCGCTTATTTGATAAGTGCCAATATTCAATCACTAGAGGATATAACGATTGATGATGTGTATAATTTTAGAGAATATATCTCAAGATTACAAGGGATAAACGACAGGCAGCGAAAATGTTATGCTAGCCTACTTGAGCAAGTTGTTCTTGCTTATGACGTAGAACAGCGTGATGCATGGCAATCGCCGATTGATAAATTAACATGCGCGCAAAGCATAAAAAATAAGATGATAACCTTTTTAATTCTTCTCAACGTGCAAGCGCCGAATGAGATTAATTATGAAATAAGGTGTGAATATGAGACTTTCCTTGAAAAATCAGATATTTATTGTAAGAAAAATGAATATATGAAAGCATTAGATAATTTGAAATTAAACGCTATAAAAGCGGAAAATGCGAGTAAGCCATTTAAGGAGTGGAATTTGAAATTTGAGAAGCAAAAAATATTTCTGCTGTATCACCCAAATTATCAGTTGGCTAAGACGTTCTATTACGTACAAAATAAAGAAGAACTAGTCTTTGATTTTTCTATAAGGGCCTCAGGGCTATTGAAACGTCAAATTTTAAAAATGTTAAATCACGTACTACAGACAAAAGAAAATTTAAAAGATAGGCGCGAGAGATTTTTAATACCATTAAATTTGTTGTATGCATTTTGTGTTAGCAAAAATATTGAAGACATAGAACAGTTAACGGAAAAGCAGATTTATGAATTTAGGAAAAGTATTGAAGGCGGCGCTGGTAGCAAGACGGATATATATACACAAATCATTGATAATATACGAAAATATCTATTTCTAGGGGCAAAAGACACTAACTGGAATGCTAACGTATGGTATCTCGAACGTTTTAACTTTGTAGATGGCAGAGAGAATCTGGCAAGAAAAATTAGGCGTTTTAGCTTTAATGAAATCGAAAATGTAAAAAACAGAAATTTTTTTAAGGAATATATGAAATACGAACTTGGTGTTTCACAAAAATCGTCACTTTTAACTTTGCGCGGAACATATTACGAAATTTGTACTTTCCTAAAGTATTTAGATCAAGTGCAAATTGAAGTAACGAAGATAACGGCAATTGAATTAGAAGCATTTATAAAAAGAGAAGATGAAAAAAATAATCAACCTGAAGCCTTTAATAAGTCAATTATAGCTGTGGCTAAATTTTTTGGATTTTTGCAAGTAAAAAAATATATTGAAAAAGTTCCGCTAAATTTTTCATACCATTTGAAGAAGGTATCCGCAAAACATAATGACAGGGCAGTAGATATTGATACACAAATTGAAATTTTGAAGTTATTACAGTATTTTCCAAATCATTTACGATTAATGTATCTCAACCTGTGGTGTATTGGGCTTCGCGTAAGTGAGGTATGCATAATAAAAGCTAATTCGTACATATGGGATGGTAAGGATGCGTGGCTGAAAATTCATCAAAGCAAGATGAAAGCTGAGAAGTATGTACCAATTCCGACCCAATTATATAAGTTAATGCGAGATTATATTGAATTTAATGGTATTACTTCAGAAGAATACGTATTCAAAAGCAAGCAAGGCGGAGCCTATGATGCGGGAACATTTTGTAAGCAGTTTAAAAAACAGTTAGAAAAGCTCGGCATGAAGGAATATAAATTTAAAGCGCATGATTTTAGACACACAGTAGCCACTTTTTTGTATCGAAATGGTTCATCAATTGAAGCAATAAGGGACTATTTAGGACATAAATCGACGGATATGACAAAACAATACCTAGACTATATGCAAGATGTTTTAAATAAGGAAAACGAAAAATATTTTAGAAATGGCGGAAATGAGTTAGCCAAAATGGTTTTGAAAGGAGGGCAAATAAATGCAAAAAAAGATATATCTTAAGGAGCTTAACTGCTATTTGACTGCTGATGAAGAATTAAAAAAGCATCCACTTCTTCGACATAACGTGGTCTTTGATTTAACTAAAATAAACAATATGGAAATGGCACGTGAGGTAGAAGAGTTTATAATTGAGAGGGGAAGGAAATTAACACCTTTAAGCATGCGCTCAGAGGTGTATCCTTACAATCAATTATGCCAATTCCTTAATGAAATTTACCCAAAATTAGAGTCATTTAAGCATGCTGATTTGAAAGAAGTAGAAAAGAAGGCAAAATTGTGGTTGTTAAAAAATGGTAAAAATTTAATTCAGAAACGTCATAAAACATCGACTGGAAAAGATGTAACAACAGATGCTGAACTTATTAAATATATAAGGAAGCTATATGCTTTTGAAAATGAATGTGCAAAAACTTTTGATTTTAACGCTGATATATGGTATCTCAAAGGGATGCCTATAAGTATAAAATTAAACCCTTCAAACGAAGCAAAGTTAATATCATTTAAAAAAATTTCTCAGCCCCAAATAAGAGATGAAATTAAAAAAGTAATATACATTCATCTATCGCAATATGCTCTCGGTACTGTGTTGGTAGAAATGACAGCAATTAATAGATTTTGTGGATTCTTATCGGAGCGCTGTCCAAATGTGGATTCGCTTGAAAAAGTAGATAGAGAAATTTTTGAGAAATATTTGCTATACATTCACACAGAAGCGCATGGCAAAAAAAGTTATGGAAAAGAGCTGTATCATCTGAAAACCGCGCTAACTACCGCAGGAAAGGTTTTGGAAAGGAAAGAGTTAGAGGTGCTATTTTTTGAAGATGATTTTCCAAAACCTCCGACTAAGCTATATAAAGTTTATTCCAATAATGAAATGCAGAGATTGAATGCAGCTATTGTAGAAGGCGATGTACAAATAGCAAGGGCGCTTATGTTGCACCAAATGTTGGGAACCCGAATTTCAGAAACTTTAACACTAAAGAGAGACGCGCTTTATAAATCCCCAACAGGGACATTGATGATTAAAATATTTCAAGTTAAAAGTCAAAAATGGTATAAAAAACCAATAAGCGATGACATAAAAAAGCTATTTGATGCGGCTTGTAAATATACGCAGGAGCGATTTGGTGACACTGAATATGTCTTTGTATCTGAAAAAGACCCAACTAAACCGATACAGTATAGCCGCTTGAAATACCATTTGATGGCAATGATTACAAAAAACAATTTAAGAGATGATGCAGGTGAAAAGTTTGGGGTTGGTACTCACATTTGGCGTCACAACTATGCCAAGCGATTAACAGAATTACACGTTGATGACATAACGATAGCTAAGCTATTGGGTCACGCCAATACATCAAACTTAAAAAACTACAGAAAAGTTGGAAATAAGATGTTGGCTGATGAAACCCGCACAATGAGAGCATATATGGACAAACTTTTGGAAAATGTAATGCAAACGTGGAATTAAGAAGGAGGTGATTAAGATGGAAAAATACAACACAATGATTAGAAAAAACAAAGAAAAAAGTCAAGTTAAAGTTAATAAGGCAATTTCTATAATTAAAAAAATGTTAAATGATGATGAGCAGGTTCTAGTTTGCGAACTAGTTAAAAAGACGGGACTTTCAAGAGCATTTTTTTATAATAATGATGAAGTTCGCACAGAATTGAAGAGGGCCCAAGAATTACAGGAAGGCAAGTCTTTTGTGGTGTCTCAGAAAGTTATTTTGGACAAAGCTATGGAAAAAGAGATTGAACTTTTAAAAAGAAAATTAGCAGAACGCGACAAAATTATAGAAGAATTGAAAAAAGAAAATATAAAATTACAAAAAACACTCGAAAATAAGATAATGAAAACACTTGAAGAATTATAATAAGGAGGAATTTTTATGAGAGAGATATTTATAGGCGTAGATAATGGTTACGGAAACACAAAGGGAAGCGATTTTTGCATATTATCAGGAGTAAAAAAGCTTACAATGAAACCACCAATAGAACAAAATACAGTTGAATACAACGGTGAATTCTTTGCTGTAAATGTTCAAAAAACAACAATTCAAAAATCAAAAACTGATAATGAGAACACATTAATAGCCACGCTGGCTGTTATTGGGGCAAAATTTCGAAAGATGGGTATATGTTCAGCTAACGTTAGGTTAGCAGTTGGGTTACCTTTAACAAGAATGGGAGCTGAAAAAAAGGACTTTTACAATTATATGTCCAAAAATAAGAAATTAAATTTTAAATATGAGGGGAAATCATATTTTGTTAACTTAATTTCAGTCGACGTATTTCCGCAAGGATATGCAGGTGTAGTAAATATGTTAGATACTTTTGGAACTTCAACGGTTGTTATTGATATTGGCAGTTGGACGATTGATATATTGCCGATTGTAGAAGGACAACCAGATTTGAGTCGTTGTAAGAGCCTTCCACTTGGTACTATTACATCAATCAACGAAATAAATGAGAAGCTTAGACAGAAATTTAATGGAGAAGCTGATGAAGCTATCATTAAAGAGGTGATGATAAAAGGGAAGAGTGTAATAAATAAAG
Source organism: Lachnospiraceae bacterium (assembly GCA_045543455.1). Classification (GTDB taxonomy): domain Bacteria; phylum Bacillota; class Clostridia; order Lachnospirales; family Lachnospiraceae; genus SIG291. Next base: position 31,521 of record JAZQMK010000014.1, on the reverse strand, counting down.
AATATTTAAAGGTTATTCAAGACGGTCTTAAAAGTTATGTAGACGATATTATGGACAATTTACGCGCCTTGAAATTTAACCCTGTTCTAACAGAGTTTGTATTTATCGGGGGTGGTGCATCTACAATTAAGAATTTTTGTAAAGAAATTACGCCGAATATGAAGATTATAGAAGATGTGAACATCAACGCTAAAGGATATGAAGATTTATTGAGACACAAATACGGTGAGGTGAATTAATATTGATTCAAAAGACAATTAGGTTTTACGAAGATTGTGAAGAGGATATGAGGGCGCTGTCAAAATTGGAAGAATATAAAAATTATGGTTTTAGTAGTGCACGCCATATGATGATTGCAGCGATAAATGTTTTTTTGCAGAAGGGAGATGATATTTTAAAAACTAATAATATTGATATTGATTATTTGGCTGATGAGATTGTCAAGAGAATTAATATCAACACTGCGTCTATTGTTGAAAATAGTATGGAATATACAGAAACACAGCATAATTATGATAATTTAAAAAAGGCAATGGATTTTATTGATACATTATAAGGAGGAGTATTTTTATGACAAATGAAGAATTAGTTAAAGAAATTAAAAAGGGTAATCACAAACTAATGCAAGAGATTATTGTTAAAAATATGGATTTAATTTATAGTATTTCTAATCAAATATCTCGTTTATACCAATTAAGATACGAAGAAAAAGAAGAACTAAAACAGATTGGAATGTGTGCTTTGATGGAAGCGGCTACGACATTCAATGCGTCGAAAGGTACGCAATTTAGTACATATGCAACTATCAAAGTTAGAGGTGATATGATTGATTATATTAAGAAAGAGAGGTCAATTATATATATTCCTAAGCAAAAAAGGAAAAAATGTTCGCAATATCGTGCAGTTGAAAATGAATCAAAAAATAACGGCGAGGAACTAACAGATAGCTTTTTAGCTAATAAAATGAAAATAAAAGAAAGTGAGTTAGTTGAAGTCAGGGATGTTTTAAAATGTTATAATACAGAAAGTATAGAGGGGTTAGAAAGTAGTTTAGATAATTTTCAATTGGTTGATAAGGAGGATAAATATCAGGAGATTTTTTTGAAGTGCGATTCAGAAAGAATGAAGAATTTAATAATGAAGTTGCCTAATGAGAAAGAAAGATACGTATTATTACAGGAATTTTATTATGGCCTTTTACAAGTAGAAATTGCAAAAAAACTCGGAGTCACTAAACAGCGTGTACAAGCTTTGAGACAGAACGGACTCAGAAATTTAAAGAAAATGGCCGATATAAAAGAGATGGCAAAAGAATATGGTATAAGGTTTAAGTAGTTGAAAAACTAGAGAATAATACTAAAGTTTATGGAAGAAGAGGTATATGATGTTTATAAAAAAAATAAGAAGAATAAAGGATATAGATTTTAATACAAAGCGCGAATTAGTTAGAAAAATTATTGATAACGATTTTTATGTTAATTTAACGCATACATTTATGTATATAAGCATAAATAAAATGCTCTATAAACTTAGTAATGATGTTGTAAAGGAATTAGTTAAGTCAGATATAAAAAAACGATTAGAACTAAAAAAGGGAATAACAGTTAAGGAGTTTTATGCAAAAAATGGTACATATACAGGTTATAGATTATTTGAAAAGAAAAAACGACCTGAATTTCAAGAAGGTAAATTAGTTGAAGATAAGAGAAAACATGGACTTTATTTTACCACTGAATATGGCGATATGTTTAGAATTTTATTGGCATCATATTTTGAAGATTTTGGAGATTATTTGGCAAAAATAAGCCTTGTTAGTTTGGACGGAAGAGAAAGAGTAGTTCGCAATGCGTCGATTTCCTCTGGAATGGATACGAAAAATACTTATCATTCGCGAGCATTTTATGTAGAAAAAATACAATCCTTAGATGATTATAAACTAATAATGCAAATGTACCAAGCAGCTCCAGATAATTATAAATTGCTAATTTTTGATAATTCAGAGACCGGAATGTATATGGGAAGTGTAAAATATTATAGAGATAAGGGATGTAATGAAATCGTACGAGCCCTTAATGACATTCATCAAATCGAAAAGGAAAAACGTTCTTTATAATATCATAGAGTTAAGGAATTTGTTAAAGGCATAAAAATGTTTTTAATTGTAGACAAAGTGAATATTAAATATAGCCTCTGAGTAATGTTACATTTAATATGCAGAGGCTATATTTATGAGATAGATTATGTTACAATGATGGTGAAAATTTGAATTATTTGGAAGAAATATAGTGTATTTCATTAAAATAATGATATTTTTTAGTTATTTATGTGAATTAGGAGAATGTATGTCAAATAAAGATGAATTAATAACGTTAGAAAAAGCTTTTTTAACATATGCCAGTTATGGTTTAATACGAACAAATGATAGTATGTATCCTTATTTTTTTAATGGATTAAATTGTATTGCTATTAGGGATTATCTAATTGAAAGAGGTTTTTTAAAACTTGCTACAATTAATGAAAGTATTCCATATTATCCGTACAACGAACTAAGAAAGATATTAAAAGCATATGGGGGACCTGTGGGTAGTTCTAGAGAACAGGTTACGAAAAATGTTCGTGATAATATTCAAGAAAAACATTTATACAGATATTTTGGATATTGTTGTTATATTCCAACGGAGTTAGGTAAAAGATTTGTAAGATATAACATAGATTTTTATGCTGCAGACTTACAATTATTAACGTTGAAAATTATTGACCTTGATAGATATACAAAGTATACTGATTTGCTAGCATATAAAAAAGCACAAGAAATAGAAAAAGAGAAGGTATTATCAGAGGTACCTCTTGAGGAAGGGACGAAAAGGATATATAGTAAATTAATTAGGTATAAAAAACCTATATTTATGACATATAGTGATGATAGTGTTGATAGTAGTGAAGATGACGAAAAGGTGTTATATATAAAAGACCAAATAAATCGGCACGTTAATATGTATGATAAAGACGGTTCAATAAAATATTACTTTTCTGTTGAAGATTCAATTGTAGATATTATTATCAATAAATATCTGAGTAAAAAAATACAAATAACTAAATTAGATAAGTTTGACGAAAATGATTTTTCAGAGAATTATGTTGCTGTTATTTCGAGAGAAAAATCTTTATATGAGAATCTTCTTTTATGGATGATGATAACAGAAAAAATAGGATTTCCTACTATATATGGAATTCCTTTATATTATTTTTGCGTAGGTATAGATATTAGTTATAAGTATAGAAATTATGAGCAGGTTAAGAACATATTATATGATAAAGTGGCAAATTCGTCATATGAAATAATGAAATATTTTAGTCGGATATATCCCGTTCAATTTTTGTTAGAGTTAAATTCTCCGTTATTTTCATATAAAAAATCATATTCAACTGTAAATGAAATACAGATGAAAGAAGAATATGATAGAATTTTAATTTTACTTACTGAGAAAAATTTAATTCCTGCAAGGTGGAAAAGTGAATTTAGTTTATTTGTTTTAGTTAGTTTATATTTTGAAGATGCTATTTTTCAATATAGAGCAAGCTGGTTAGAAGGGCAGTCATTAGATATATATATTCCGCAACACAAAATAGCCATTGAGTATCAAGGCATCCAACATTATGAAGCAATTGATTATTTTGGTGGTGAGGATGCATATAAAGCGGTTCAAAGGCGAGATAATGAAAAAAAATTAAAATGTGACTGTAATGATGTAACATTGTTGTATTGGTCGTATCAGACAGAAATAAGTGACTCGAATTTAATTGAAATGTTTGAGAACTTAAATATAAAAATACACAAGAGAAAAGAAACGGAATATAAGCCGTTATTAAAAAAAGGGATAAAGAAAGGGAATAGTTATTGTAAAGAAAAAAGTTTAATTGTTTGTTATGATTTGAAAGGGTATTATGTAAATAAGTATGATACTCTTAACGTAGCTGCAGAAGTAACAGGTTGTTCTACTACAAGTATAAGTAAAGTATTAAATGGTAAGCGCAATTCTGCTGGGGGATATATATGGAAAAAGTATAGTCATACAGAACATATTCCATATGTTATTGATGTTTGTTTTAATACATCATTAATAAACATAGGGAAAACATATACTGTTGAACAATATTCCATTAACGGAGAATTAGTAAAAGTTTTTGATTCTGTAAGACATGCAGCAGAAGAAACGAATATATCTAAGGAATCTATCAAGAAAGTTGTAAATGGAAGAACAAAAACAGCAGGGGGATATATTTGGAAGAAAGTGGCTGAAATAAATAATTAGCGACATATTTAAAGATATGTGAGTAAACTAAGAGTTTATAAGTAATATGTAGTGGATATTTGAGATTGTGTTTACAGTCAAAGACATTTTCTTTAGAAAATGTCTTTTTGTTTTGCTTTATAGACATTGTATATAGTGTAGAGAGCTAGTATTAATCAATATATTTAACTACACTGTAAAGTTTTTGGTTGTATTAGTAGGTCTGGTTGTTATTTTTAAAGATACAATTACAGAACTTGTAAATGATATTCTCGACAGAGTAATGGATGCAGCCAATGAATTATAAGAAAGAAGGCAGTATAACTGTATTTTTAAGTGTAAGTATGTTGTTAATATTTTCTTTGTTATTGTCGGTTATTTCATCTGCAATTTATTATGGCGGGAAATTAAGGGTTGTAAGCGCAGTAGATTTGGCAGTTAAATCCCTGCAGGCTGATTATGACAGAAAAATATATGATGAGTATGGTCTAATGCTTTTGAGCGAAGATAATAAGGCAATACTTATGGAGCTTTTAGAAGAATATATGTCTTACAATGTAGACGTGACAAAAAATATTGGTTCAAGTAATACAGACTTTTATGGAATTACCATTGACTCAATTAGTATAAATAACGTGGTTACGCCAAGAGATGATTATGGACTGCCATTTGAAAATTTGGTGTGTGATTATATGGAAATTGCGGCACCGATTGGGATTGGAGAGAGTCTTATGAACAAATTTATGGCGAGTGATAAAAGTAGTTCAATTACGAAAGTAACATCTTCCATAGATACTTTAAGCAGTCAGGCAATAATTATTGATGAGAGCATTGATAAATTTATTGAATATGCGGATGGAGTAAAAAAGCAAGGCAATGAAGTTGTAATAAAGGATAGCTTTGCGAAACAGCTTTGCTATGGAAGTATAACAATGTACGATATTGCAGTAAATGATGCATCTTTGTACAACCGTCTCAGATATTACTACATGAACACTAATACTATGTCAAGAGACATTGAGAAGCTTGTTAATTCTATTAAAACTTCATTGAATAATAACCAAAGCTCATCTGCAGACGAGAAAAAATTAAAAGAAAAGCTTACAGAGTTAGAGAAAAAGGTTAATAGTGCTGAAACAAAGCTATTACTTGCAAAGACGGAGATAGACAAGATATATAGTGCTAATGAGAATTTGAAAAATGCGGTAACTTCGTCAACAAAGGTAATCAACGGGCTTAAAGAAGCTTTAGGAGAAGAACTTCATAAAGAAATGCTTAGGGAAGTGGAGCAATATTCTAATTATCTAAGTCAGGAAAAGGTTCTTAATATTGAGGCTGCAAAGAACGCAGTATATGGAAATATTAATGCTATTAGCCAGATGAAAACATATATAAAGCTGTTAAAAGGAAATATTAACAGTGGAAATGTAGACAACTTTGTCAGCTATGCGGTTTCCTTAAAAGACGCATTATATAGCTATAACATAAGGGATATAAAAATCGATTATAGTAAATTAAATCTTAATAAAAGTACAGATTCAGGAGTGTTAAAAACCATACAAAATACTCTTACAGAAGGTTTTTTAGGGCTTGTTATACAGGATGTGGATAATATTTCGCAAAAAAGTATCAATAATCCGCTGTGGGTGAATACAGATTTTTCTAATATTGATGTGGATAATTATTCTGGAGATACTAATGTGGCAAATAGAGCAACTAAAAATATATTAGTTAATGAGTATTGTATGAAGAAATTCAAGTCTTACACCCAAAATACGGTTAACTGTCTTAATTATGAGGTGGAGTACATTATATCGGGAAAAGGCAACGATAAAGAAAATCTGGCATCAGTGGTAAGTAAAATAGTTCTTTTAAGACAGGGAACAAATTTTATGTATTTGCTTACTGACTCAGAAAAGAAGTCACAGGCCTATACCTTAGCTGTTGCTTTAGCAGGTGCAAGTGGTGTTCCAGTTTTGGTTACTGCTACAAAATGGCTTATACTGGGGCTTTGGGCATATGCAGAAGCAATAATTGATGCCCGTAATCTTTTAGAAGGTAAGGGAATTCCATTAATAAAGAATCGAAGCAATTTTAAGCTTACGTTGGAAAATCTTTTGAATATGAATCTTGAAGGGGAAAGTACCTCGCTAAGTAATGGCGTCCATTATGATGATTATTTAAAACTGCTTTTATACACTGGTAATAAATGTGAAAAATACAACCGTATGATGAATGTGATTGAAATGAAAATGTATTCAAATGACATTGATTTTTCTATGGGAGAATGTGTTTATGGGCTGTCTGTGGAAGTTTTGGCAGGTATTAGAAATAATAGATTTTCCTATACAGAAAAAACTGCATTTTGCTATTAAAAATAATGGGGAGGAATAATATGCTCTTTTGGAATAAAAATAAAAAAATGGACTCTCAAAATCAAGGTGCAAAATCCGGCTTCGCTCCTATGTTCAAAAGAGCATATTCTTCCTCCTCACATATGGCTGCCTCTATGACTGTTGAAGCGTGTATTGCAATGCCAATATTCATTTTTGCCATGATGACATTAATATATATTATTCAAATTATTAATGTACAGACTAAACTACAAGGAGTAATACACGATTATAGCGTACAGGCAGCCAAGTATTCTTCAATATATGAGTTGAATCAATATGATTTAGATATGCATATAGGGGATGAGGAAAACAGAAATTTTATGTATAGGATGTTGGGAAATGGTATTGGAGCAGTTACGGCTAAAACTATAATTTTATCATGGCTACCTGATGATTTTACAAAAAATGCAAATATTGAAGGAGAAGACTTTGGGTTACATTTGTATCACTCGTCATTTTTAGATGGTGATGAATTTGTAGACATTGTATTAACCTATAAAATTAATTTTCCCTTTGGTCTTTTAGGGGACAATGGTTATGAGTTTACCCAAAGAGCAAGAGTAAAGACATTTGCCTGTATAAATGATACTTCTGCAATAGAAAGAGAAGAAATAGAAGATGTAGTATATATAACTTATACAGGAAAGGTATATCACACTAACAGATATTGCACTTACATAAAAATTGATGTTACCAAAGTAAATAAAGAAACAATTCCAACTTTAAGAAATGAAAGTGGCGGTAAATATTACGAATGTGAAAGGTGCAAAAAGCACAATGGATTAGAAGTATTTATTACTAAATATGGGGACAGGTTTCATACAGATATTAATTGCAGTTCACTAAAAAGAGGTGTTCTAGAGATACCTTTAAGTGAAGCAAAGGATAGAAGGTTGTGTTCAAAATGTGCAGGAAAATAGGAGAAATAATGAAAATATTGTTTTTAATATTTATGGGGATTGAAGCAATAATAGATCTTAGAAAAAAGGAAATATATATGTTTCCGGTAGTTATTGCAGGTGTTATAGGTATTTTTGTTAATGTATTTGTATTAAAAACGGACATTAAAGCTTTGCTAATGGGATTTTTAATAGGCATTATTGTAGCTGTTATAAGTATTATAAGCAAAGGCGGTATAGGAATGGGAGATGCACTTATTCTAGGTGTGTGTGGAATATACTATGGTTTTGATGAAACCTTTAGAATATATTTTATTGCATTAGTGATGGCAGCATTGATAGGCTTAATCCTGCTTATAAAGAATCCACAGAATAGAAAGCGGCAGATTCCTTTTATACCTTTTATATTTTTGGGAATGGCAGGTGTATTGATATGGCAATGAAATTAAAGGGTTCATTTACGGTAGAAGCAACTATACTTGTGCCAATATGTATATTTACTATTGTTGGAATGTTTTATGTGGCATTTAGTATTCATGATATGGTTGTAATTCGAAGTAATACGATTATTGCCGGGATAAGAGAGGTTAATGTAAAAGAAAATTATATGTCAATTGATACGAAGGAAGTAGATTATGACAGTGTTTATAAGAAAACTGTGTATGTGGGAAATAAAGAATTTTTTGATTCACAAAGAGGTAGTATTGAAAATAGATTGAAGAATACAATTATTTCAGGGACACTTCTTAATCAAAATATTGAAGTAGATAATTCGAAAAATTTAGTATCAACTACTTACAAGGTTAATGAAGTTGAGGAAACACAGCATTACTCAGGCAACAAAAGTTTTGACAGATTAGTAAAAAATATAATTGCGAGCAGGTGGTATAATAATGGAAGTTAGTTATGTAAGAAATTATTTACAGTCATATATGGTTATTTGTACAAATGCTGATAAAAATTATGAGGGTAAAATTATTGAAGAAAATGCTTTAAAAGGTATTTTGCCCGTGCAGATAAATTATTTAAATCAGAGCTATCAGTATATGTATGATATAAGTTCTAGGCTTAGTTTAAGGGATTGGCTTGACAAAAAGAAATTTGTAAAAAAGGATATTATAAATTTATGTACCGGCTTGTTAGAGGTAATGGAAGAGATAAAGGAATATTTATTAAATGAAGACAATATTATTCTAAATCCAGAGTATATTTTTGTAGATTTAAACGGCGGAATAAATTATTGCTATTATCCCTTTTGTCAAAAGAATTTTTTTGAAGAATTAAAGCAGTTATTTGAATATATTTTAGGAAATATAGAACATGGAGATAAGGAAACTGTATTGGCCGCTTATGGTATTTATCAAAATATTATAGATAAAAAATTTGATAAAGATATTTTAAAGGAAAAGAAGGCGGAGGTGATAGTTAAGGAGGAAGCATGGGAAGAACAGGAAAAAACGCAAAATACTGTGGTTGAAAATGCTACTGATAGCCACAATAAGATTATTATTGGCACTGTAGTTTGTGCAATTATTGGAGTGGCTGCATTTTTTATAAAAGTGCTGCTTGTTAAGCTGATTATTTGGTCTGTTGCAGCATATGGCGTATGGATATTGTGGAAAAAGAAAGAGGACAAGCCAAAAGATGTTGAAGAAATTATTTGGTCAGAGGAATATATTTCCACTAAGGAAAATCAGGAAGAGATAGAATATACAAAGCTTTTAACAAAAGAGAACAAGCCTTTTTTTAAAAGTCTTTCCAATGAAAATGAAAATATTATTCTTAACAAAAATGAAATTGTAATTGGAAGTATTGAAAAATATTGCGATTATGTAATAAATGACAGCACAGTAAGTCGTATGCATGTAAAATATGAATGTAAAGAAGGTCGCCACTACATAAAGGATATGAATTCAAAAAACGGCACAAGGGTTAATCAAAAGCTACTGATGCCTAATGAAATAGTGGAGCTTAACGAAGGTGACCAGGTCGAAATATCAAGAATGAAATATTGTTTTTATTTAGGTTAACTTGCTTATCATATGTTCCTTTTCATAAATCTAGAAGGGTCTGAAGAATATTTATGTCTTTGGATCCTTTTCTATTTGAAAAGTATATATTGAAAAAACAATATCAAAAATGTATAATATAAGGGAATGGAGGTCGACATATGAAGGTAAATATTTATTATGGCGGGCGTGGTCTTATTGATGATCCTACACTTTTTGCAATCAATAAGGTAGTGGAAGTGTTAAAAGAGATTAGAGTAAATGTAGAATGTTATAATCTTTATGAATTGAAAAATAATATATGGTCGTTGCCTAATACCTTAAAGGAAGCAGATGGTGTTGTTTTGGCAACAACTGTTGAATGGTTTTCAATTGGAGGCTATATGCAGCAGTTCTTAGATGCATGTTGGTTGTATGCAGATAAGGAAAAATTAGCATCTTTATATATGTTTCCATTGGTTATGTCTAAGGCTTGCGGAGAAAGAGAAGCGAAGAATACTTTGATTTCTGCGTGGGAACTTTTAGGAGGTAAATCTGTGGATGGTATATGTGCATATGTTGATGAGATGGTAGATTTTGAGATGAATAAGGATTATGTTAATATCATTGAGAATTATGCGGAGAACATTTACCGTACTATTTCAAAGAAATTAAAAACTCTTCCAACAAGTTATAATGCACTTAAGCAAAATGTTATAAAAGAGACTATTAATCTTACACCTCAGGAAAGCGAACAGCTTTCAAAGTATGTGTCAGATGATACATATGTACAGACACAAAAGAAAGATATTGAAGAGTTATCAGCCATATTTAAAAATATGCTTAACGAAAGCGAACTTGGCGGTGATGATTATTACATAAATGCGTTGAAGAATAATTTTACGCCTACAGGTAATTTTACAGCTACATATCAGCTTATTATAAGTGATAAGGATAAATATATTTACATTGATGCAGATTATGATGAGATTAATTGCAGCATGGGTAAGAAAGATGATGTGGATGTTATAGCAAAATTAAGCTTTGCTACTTTTGATAACATTATTCATAAACGCCTTACCTTCCAGGGCGCATTTATGTCAGGTGAGATGACTGCAAAAGGTAATTTCAGGTATTTAAAGATGCTTGATCAAATATTTACTTTTTAAGTGTGATATGTTATTTTAAAACTATATATTATAAAAAAGGAGACTACATATGAAAAAGTTTTTTTCAGAATTTAAGAAATTTATTGCTCGTGGTAATGTAATTGACATGGCAGTAGGTATCATTATTGGTGGTGCATTTACAAGTATTGTATCATCACTTGTTAAGGATATTATTATGCCAGCTGTAAGTATACTTACAGGTAATTCAGATTTCACAAACTGGTTCTATGCTGTAGACGGCAAGACATATGCAACAATTGAAGAGGCTACAGAAGCAGGTGTTGCAACAATTAACTATGGTGTATTCATTAGTTATATTATTGACTTCTTTATTATTGCGTTAGTAGTATTTATGTTTGTAAGTGCTGTTAATAAGGCAAGAAAAAAGGACGAAGCTCCAAAGCCAAAGACTACAAAGGTATGTCCATTCTGTAAGTCTGAAGTTCATATTGAAGCTACAAAGTGCCCACACTGTGTATCTGAATTAGAAGTACCAGCAGTTGAAGGAAAATAAATTAGGATATTTAAAGACAGCCGGACGAAGTTTCGGCTGTTTTTGCTATGAAGGAAAAATCTATATGAGTAAAATATTATTAGTTGAAGATGACAAGGAAATAGTAAGTAGTCTTACTGAATTTTTAAAGGCAGAAGGATTTAATGTGTCGGCAGTTGACGGACAAAGAAAAGCACTTGAGATTTTGCAAAATGAAAAATTTGATTTGGCACTTTTAGATGTGTCATTAGCAGATGGTAATGGTTTTTCATTATGTTCTGCTATTAAGGCCGATTATTATATGCCGGTAATATTTCTAACTGCTTCAGGTGATGAATACAGCACTGTGGCAGGTTTTGAAGTTGGTGCAGATGATTATATTCCAAAGCCTTTCAGACCTAGAGAATTGGTAAGCAGAATAAAAAATATATTAAGACTTACGGGCAATGTTGGAAATGTTATTAAATTAGGAGATGTTACAGTAGATACTGTTAAGGGAAATGCAATTAAAGATGGAAAGGATTTGTATTTATCAGCGCTTGAATACAAGCTTTTAATGGTATTTATTAATAACAGAGGCATTGTACTTTCAAGAACAAGGTTGCTTGAATGTATATGGGATATTGCCGGTGAATTCGTTAATGATAACACACTTACAGTATATATTAAGCGTTTAAGAGAAAAAATAGAAGATGATCCTCAGAACCCTGCAATTATTAAAACAGTGAGAGGACTAGGGTATAAGGTGGATTAGTATGAAAATATTTAGAAATCCGGAAGTTACAAAAACATTTATAATATATGTGATAATTGGTGTAATAGCTATGCTTACATCATATTTTTTGAGAAGTGAACTGGTATTTATAACATTTATTTTGTGGGTAGTGTTTGTAACCGTTTATCTTGTGTCAATGACAAAAATGTGTGGGAAAATTGCAGGAATCTCTCAAAACATCAATGATATCCTTCATGGGAAAGATGATATATATTTTGACGATTGTAAGGAAGGCGAGTTGGGAATTCTTCAAAGTGAAATATATAAAATGACCATACGTTTAAAGAAACAGCAAAAAAGCTTAGAGGATGATAAGGTATATTTAGCAAATTCAATTGCAGATATATCCCATCAGATAAAAACACCATTAACTTCTATAAACATATTGGTATCAATGCTTTCGGAAGATAATTTAAGCAAGGAAAAGAAGCTAGAGCTTACAAGAAAGCTGTATGAAATGCTTTCAAGAATTGAGTGGATGGTTACAACCTTGTTGAAAATATCCCGACTTGATGCAGGTATGGTTACATTTAAAAGAGAAAATATATCACTTAAGAATCTTATAGCTAAGGCAATAGAGCCAGTGGAAGTGCCTATGGAATTAAAGGGACAGAATCTTTTGATAGAGGCGGAGGGTGATTTTTGTGGAGATATTGCCTGGACCTGCGAAGCTATTACGAATATAGTAAAGAACTGCGCTGAACATACACCTGAAAATGGGAAACTTACAATTACAGCGTCGAGCAATCCTATATTTACGGAGATAGTAATAAGTGATAGTGGATGTGGTATTAAAAATGAAGATTTGCCACATATATTTGAAAGATTTTATAAAGGAAATGATTCAACAAATACAAGCTTTGGTATTGGTCTTTCGCTTGCAAGAATGATTATAGTCTCGCAAAATGGCACAATAAAGGCTGAGAATAACAAAGAAGGCGGAGCAAAATTTGTTATAAGATTTTATGAAAGAGTGGTCTAAAGTGACATTTTTGTAATAATAAAGTCACGTAAAAGTCATTTAAAGCTATTATAATTTGCCTATAAACAAAAAAGCTAGGAGGCAATAAAATGGAAATTTTAAAGGTGGAAAATCTATGTAAAACATATGGAAAAGGAGAAAATCAGGTAAAAGCTCTTGATAATGTTTCGTTTTCCGTAAATAAAGGAGAATTTGTTGCGATTATTGGTCCGTCAGGCTCAGGTAAGTCAACACTGTTACATATTTTAGGTGGCGTAGACAAGCCTACAAGTGGAAAGGTATATATGAACGGCAATGACGTATATGCCCAAAATGATGAACAACTTGCTATATTTAGAAGAAGACATGTAGGACTTATTTATCAGTTTTATAATCTTATACCTGTTTTAAATGTGGTGGAAAATATAACACTTCCTGTACTTATGGACAATCAGAAGGTTAACGAAGAATATTTAGAAGAATTAATAGAGATTTTAAAATTAGAAGGGAGACAAAAACATTTGCCAAATCAGCTTTCAGGCGGACAACAGCAAAGAGTATCTATAGGTCGTGCACTTATGAATACTCCGGCAGTAGTTTTAGCCGATGAGCCAACAGGTAACCTAGACAGTAAAAACAGTCAGGAAATAGTAGAGCTATTAAAAATGTCTAATAAAAAATATAATCAGACAGTAATAGTAATTACCCATGATGAAGACATAGCATTACAGGCTGACAGAATTATAGCTGTTGAAGATGGCAAAATTGTGAGAGATGAGGTGATACGTTAATGAACATTTTCAATAAGGTAACACTAAATACTCTAAAGGAAAATAAAGTAAGAACAATTGTTACAATTATAGGTGTAATATTATCTGCAGCAATGATATGCGCAGTTACAACCATTGCCAGCAGCTTCTTAAATTACCTTATAAATGTAGCCAAATATACCAATGGTGACTGGCTAGGCTCTGCCTTAAGCGTTAACAGCGCTGTATATGAAAAGGTAAAAAATAATGACAAAGTAGAGTCTGTGGTATATTTAGAAGAAATCGGTTATGCATTGGATGAAAATATTGATAATAGATTTAAGCCATATATTTACGTAATGGCAGCAGGCAAAAATGCTAATGAGGTCCTTCCAATTCACATTACAGAAGGAAGATATCCAACTAATGATGGAGAAATACTTTTACCTGAGCATTTAAGATACAACGGTGGCGTGTATTATAAGGTTGGCGAGGTATTAGAGCTTGAAATTGGTAAGAGATTTAGAGATGGAGAAAAATTAACACAAAGTAATCCATTATATTATGAGGATGAGGAAAGTGAAATGCCTGTTAAGGCAGCAGAAGATTTTGTTATAGATGGCAAAAAATCATATACTATCGTAGGCTATTATGAAAGAGCAGATTTTGAATTATATAGTTCTCCAGGTTATACAGCAATTACAATAGCAGATGGTACTATGAAGGATGATGCAAGCTATGATATATATTTTAGCCTTAAAAATGCAAAAGATATTTATGATTTTATGAAGGACAATGGATTAAAGGGAGATACTAATACAACCCTTTTAATGGCACTTGGAGTATCTAGATATGACAGCTTTTACAACATGGTTGGTGGTCTTTCAGCAATTATAATCGGATTAATAATGTTTGGTTCAGTATCCCTTATCTACAATGCATTTTCAATATCCGTATCAGAAAGAACAAAGCAGTTTGGCTTACTTTCTTCAGTGGGTGCAACTAAAAAACAGGTTAGAAAAATGGTATTTTTTGAAGCCTTGGCAGTAAGTGTGGTGGGAATTCCATTAGGTATCCTCTCTGGAATTGGTGGAATTGGCGTAACACTTATGATTATTGGACCTAAATTTAGAAGTCTTGGCTTCCCTGTAGATATGGAGCTTAGCGTATCGTGGTTTTCAATAGTTGCAGCAGCTGTAATTGCACTTGTTACAGTAATGATTTCAGCATGGCTTCCATCAAAGAGAGCAACTAAGGTAACTGCAATTGAGGCAATTCGCCAAAATAACGATATTAAAATAAAAAATAAAAATGTTAAGGTATCAAAGCTTACAGCAAAGCTATTTGGCTTACCTGGAGTGCTTGCAACTAAATACTATAAGAGAAATAAGAAAAAATACACTACTACAGTTGTAAGTCTTTTTATGAGTATTGTGCTTTTCGTTACAACATCAGCATTTACAAGTTATATTACTGATGCGGCAAATGTAGCCTTTGAAACAAGCGGTTATGATTTGGAATTTATCACAAACGAAGTACAGTTAAAAAATGTAGGAAAAGATG
This sequence comes from Lachnospiraceae bacterium, assembly GCA_045543455.1. Taxonomy (GTDB): domain Bacteria; phylum Bacillota; class Clostridia; order Lachnospirales; family Lachnospiraceae; genus SIG291. Next base: position 16,236 of record JAZQMK010000014.1, on the reverse strand, counting down.
AGCTGTTAAAAAAGATAAAAGGTGCTAAAAATATAACAGAAGTGAGTTATGTTCAATATAATATATATACTTCTGACACTAAAAAAGAATATTTAACAGACGATGCAGTCAGAATACTTGAAGGAAATCCGTTAATGGTTGCAGTGTATTTTGTTGATGATGTTGCTTATGAAAAAATGCTTAAGGATTATAATCTTGAAAAGGAAGTATATATGAACAAGGAAAATCCTGTGGCTGTAATATGCGACGGAACGGTGGAGTTTGATTCTGAGAAGGAAAAATATATAACAATTAACAGCTTTAAGAAAGATAATGTAGAAACAAGTATACAGTTATATTCAACTGATGAAAAGATTACAATAAAAGGTGGCAAAATATTATATGACCATCCGTATTTTATGGATGTGTATGCAGTATCATATTTATATCCTGCAAGCTTTATGGATGTAGTTATGCCAGAAACTGAGGATAGTTCAGGTATATATTATCTGATGAAGTCGGATAATCACAATGAAAGCTTTACAAGTGTAAAAAATATTTTAAAGGAGCTTTCATTAAGTTCAAGTAATCTGTATGATTATGCAGCTCAGGCTGAAAGTGATAGGAATCTTTTGATAATATTAAATGTATTCTCTTATGGATTTATAACACTTATTTCACTTATTGCGGCAGCAAATGTATTTAATACAATTTCAACAAACATAAGCCTTAGAAGACGTGAATTTGCAATGTTAAAATCTATAGGTATGGACAATAAAGCTTTCAATAGAATGATGAATTTTGAATGCATTTTATATGGTGCAAAGTCGCTTATATTAGGACTTCCAGTGTCCGTGCTTATATCATATGGAATACATTTATCAATAATGTATGGAGTGGAAATGGCGTATAAATTACCAATAAAGGCAATGCTAATCGCAACTGCCAGTGTATTTTTAGTAGTATTTACAACCATGATATACTCTATGAGAAAGATTAAAAAGGATAACCCAATTGAGGCATTGAAAAATGAAAATATTTAAGAAGATAAACATTAAAAGAGTAATATTAATAACACTGGGACTACCGATTATAGGTTTGCTTAGCATTTTGTTAATTAACGGATATGTAAAAGCATCAGTATCAAAAAATATTATTGAAATGGAAGAAGCAAAAAAACTTAGTGATGTGGATTGTATTCTCGTCCTAGGCTGTATGGTCTGGGGCGAGGACACTCCAAGCCATATGTTAGAGGACAGACTGATAAATGGCGTAGCCTTATATGAAGGTGGCGCCGCACCAAAGCTTCTAATGAGTGGTGACCACGGTAGAAATGATTACAATGAGGTTGGTGCCATGAAAAAGTACGCAACTGAACATAATGTGCCATCAGAAGATGTATTTATGGATCACGCAGGATTTTCTACCTACGAAAGCATATACAGAGCAAAGGAAATATTTGAGGCAGATAAAATTATCATTGTAACACAAGATTATCATCTTTACAGAGCTTTGTATATTGCTAAACAATTAGGCATAGAAGCTTACGGTGTTGCGGCAGTGGACAATACCTATGTGGGACAGACAGGAAGAGATATAAGAGAAGTCTTGGCGAGAGTGAAGGATATAGGGTATTGTATAGTTAAACCTAAGCCAACATATTTAGGTGATAAAATACCAATAATCGGGGATGGAAATGTGACGAATGATTAGAAAGAGCACTTTCAAATGAAGTGCTCTTTTTGTGTGGAGAAATTAAGTATGAAAAAGTTGTCTCAGATAACGTTTTTCTTTATACAATCTTAATACTAAAATGGATGTTCTAATACGGTCTTTTTGTTTGAAATAGTACAATAAATAAAAAAGAATATAAGGAGAAGTTTTATGACAGATTTTGTACATAAAAAGAACAGGTTTAATTCATTTCAGATTATTATTCTTGGATTTGCAGCGGTAATCTTTATAGGGGCATTGCTTTTAATGTTACCTGTATCATCTAAAACTGAGGTGATGACTCCTTTTAATGAGGCATTATTTACATCCACTTCGGCTGTATGTGTGACAGGTCTTGTAGTTCAGGATACAGCAAGCTATTGGTCGTGGTTTGGACAGAGCGTTATACTAATTCTCATTCAGATAGGCGGACTTGGTGTTATTACGGTTGCAGTATCAATAGCCCTTTTGTCTGGCAGAAAAATATCCTTAATGCAGCGAAGTGTTATGCAAGAAGCAATAGCTGCACCGAAGGTTGGGGGAATAGTGAGATTAACAGGATTTGTATTAAAGGGAACATTTATGATTGAATTTATTGCAGCATTAGTAATGATGCCGGTCTTTATAAAGGATTTTGGAGTAAAGGGAATTTGGATGGCGGTTTTTCATTCGATTTCGGCCTTTTGTAATGCAGGATTTGATTTGATGGGAACGGAGAATTTAAAGTATGCTTCGCTGACTGCATACTCATCACATCCAGTTGTTAATATAACGATCATGTTACTAATTTTTATTGGCGGCATCGGATTTTTAACATGGGAAGACATTATAAAAAATAAGTATCGAATAAAATATTATCGTATGCAGACTAAGGTAATACTTACAACGTCCTTAATATTAATCGTATTTCCAGCAATATTATTTTTCTTTCGGGATTTTGCAAATATGCCGTTGAAGGAACGAGTGTTTAGTTCATTATTTCAGGCAGTAACTCCTAGAACAGCTGGATTCAACACAGCTAATCTTGGTATGATGACAGAAGCTGGATTAGGAATTGTAATTGCGTTGATGTTGATAGGTGGTTCGCCTGGATCCACAGCAGGTGGTATGAAAACAACAACACTGGCAGTACTTTTTGCAAATACGTTGGCTTGTTTCAGACGAAAAGAAGATGCACAAATGTTTGGAAGAAGAATAGAAGATGTAGCAATAAAAAATGCAGCTACTATTTTTATGATGTACATTGTTTTTTTCTTCGGCGGTGCCATAGTGATTAGTGCCATAGAAGACCTGCCATTTTCCATATGTTTATTTGAAACTGCTTCAGCGATAGGAACAGTCGGATTAACATTAGGAATTACACCACAGTTAGGTGGCATTTCACAGATAATACTTATGATACTGATGTTCCTTGGAAGAGTAGGAGGTTTAACGCTTATTTACGCGGCTCTTTCAGGAAATGGGAAAAAAATATCAAAATTGCCTCAGGAAAAAATAACAGTAGGATAGGAGAGAAAAGAATGAAATCAATATTACTGATTGGACTTGGAAAGTTCGGAAAACACATTGCACTACAGTTGTATCAGTTAGGGCATCAAGTTATGGGTGTAGACCATAATGAAGATAGAATAAACGATACGATAGACATTATGACAAATGCTCAGATTGGAGATAGTACCAACGAGGAATTTTTACGATCATTGGGAGTGGACAACTATGATGTATGCATTGTAACCATTGGAAATGATTTTCAATCTTCTCTTGAAACAACTTGTTTGTTGAAAGAATTAGGAGCTAAATTTGTTGTATCTCGTGCAGAGAGAGATGGACAGGCAAAATTTCTTTTACGAAATGGCGCAGATGAAGTAGTATATCCAGAAAAACAAGTAGCAAAATGGGCGGCCATCCGTTATACATCTAATCATATTCTTGATTATATTGAACTGGATGAGTTGCATTCCATATTTGAGGTTACTATTCCAAAAGAATGGATAGGAATGAGTATTGGGCAGATTGACATTCGTAAAAAATATAATATTAACATTATAGCAGTAAAAGAAAATGGGCAGACAAATGTGTCAGTAACGCCGGATACCATTCTAACGGAAAACAGAACCCTGCTAGTCCTTGGTGAAGATAAGGCATTACAGAAATGTTTTCATATATAGTGAAGATTAAATAGGAAGGTGGTGAGCATAATGGATGTATGGAGCTGTAGTATTTTAATTTCGGTAATGTTAGGTATGTTTTCATTTGGATTTTTTCTGATGACGAAGTTGGATAAATTTTTTGTTGAAAACAGGAGAGCAATCGAACGGGAAAGCGAAAAATGTGAACCATCTTGTGTTATGCTTACAAATTCCCTGACAGATGAGGAAATTTTGGAAGAAATACGCAGATTTCGTGAACATCACGAAGACATCAATGTGTTACTTTATGACAGTTCTCATTCTGAATTAGAAAACTGTATTATATGTCAGATTTTGCAAAAGTAGTAGAAAACAAGTTAAAATGTGATATAATTATATTTCATAGGAAAGAAGGAAGTGACGCAGATGAAAAAAGATACTGTAAATAATGGTACAGATGGTACAGAACACATAATGGTCTGTTTGTCTGCATCACCGTCTAATATGAAAATAATTAAGACTGCGGCTAAAATGGCAACCGCCTTTGGTAGCCATTTTACTGCGCTTTATGTAAAGTCTGTAAATGCAGACAAGATGGATGATTTTGATAAAAAACGTTTACAGCGTAATATGCAATTGGCAGAACAACTTGGGGCAGAGATTGCGATTACATATGGAGAGGATGTGTCTTTTCAGATTGCAGAATATGCCAAAATATCAGGTGTTACTCAGATTGTAATTGGAAGAAGCAATATAAAGCGTAGACATTTCTGGAGTAAACCTACCCTGACGGAAAAACTGACGGAAATTGCACCAAACTTGGATATACACATTATACCAGATGGAACCATAGGGGCAATATATAATAGTGGAGAGGATTCTATATTTCATAAAATGGTAATATTCCATCCAAAAGATATTTGTATTATGTTGCTTCTTCTTGTGGGGATTACTTTGTTAGGAATGGTATTTTATCATTTTGGCTTTACAGAAGCAAATATTATAGCTATATATATTTTAGGAGTATTGTTGATTTCTTTATTTACCAAAGGATATGTATGTGGCATTGTTGGCTCGTTAATGAGTGTTATACTATTTAATTTCTTTTTCACAGAGCCACGTCTGACACTGCATGCTTATGATTCAAGGTACGCAGTAACTTTTGGAATTATGATTGCAGTTTCTATTATGACAGGAACCTTAGCGTCAAAATTGAAGCTACATGCCAAGATGTCAGCACAGAACGCATTTCGGACCAAAGTGTTACTTGATACGAACCTGCTTTTACAAAAAGCAAAGAGCGATGAAGATATTATTAACATTACTGCAACACAACTAATGAAATTATTAAATCGCTCAGTTGTAGTATATACTGTTAAAGAAGAAACACTGTCTAAAGGGATTTTGTTTCTAGTGGAATCCGAAGCAAATAGTGGTGAAATGTTTTCAGAGTTAGAGTATAACGCGGCACGATGGGTGTATATAAATCGCCGTAGAGGTGGTGCAACAACAGATGTGTATACAAATGCAAGGTGCTTATATCTTGCCATACACAGTTATGATAGAGTTTATGGAGTTATAGGTATTTATGTTGAAAAGAAACTGGATTCTTTTGAAAACGGTATGTTGTTATCTATTATTGGCGAATGTGCACTGGCAATGGATAACAATCGCAATGTTAAGGAAAAGGAAATGGCAGCGGTGCTAGCTAAGAACGAACAGTTACGAGCAAATCTTCTTCGTGCAATTTCACATGATTTGCGTACACCGCTTACTGCAATCTCAGGAAATGCAGAGAATGTACTTATGAATTATGAAACATTGGATGCAGATATGAGAGAGCAAATATTTAAGGAAATTTTTGATGATTCTCAGTGGCTTATCGGTATTGTGGAAAATCTACTTTCTGTTACAAGGATAGAAGAAGGAAGAATGAATTTTAATGTGTCCATACAGCTTATGGATGAGATTATAAGTGAAGCATTGACACATATCAGACAGAAAAGTAACAGGCACCATATAGAGGTTTGTTGTGAGGATGAATTACTACTTGCAAAGATGGATGCAAAACTGATTGTTCAGGTAATAATTAATTTAGTAGAAAATGCAATTAAGTATACGCCGTATGGCACGCTTATATACATCACCGCTAAAAAAGATGGAAATGATATTGCGGTTAGTGTAATTGATAATGGTCCAGGGATACCTCAGGAAATAAAACCCCGTGTTTTTGATATGTTTTATATAGGAGAGAATAAGGTTGCGGACAGTCGTCGAAGCTTGGGACTTGGTCTTGCTCTTTGTAAGTCCATAATCAATGCACACGGAGGAGAGATAATGTTGACAGATAATCAGCCACAGGGTTGTAATTTTACATTTACATTACCATTGGAAGAGGTGAGAATTGATGAATAAACTTCAAATATTGGTGGTAGAGGACGATAAATCCGTCAGAAATTTAATGTCTACCACGCTAAAAGCACATAATTATAAATATATTGTAGCAGAAACAGGAGAAGAAGCCATTCTTCAGGTATCAACCTATAATCCAGATATTGTATTGCTTGATTTAGGACTTCCAGATATGGATGGCGTTGAAGTGATTAAAAAGATTAGGACATGGTCCAATATGCCGATAATTGTTATAAGTGCAAGAAGTGAAGACTCAGATAAAATAGAGGCACTTGATAACGGAGCAGATGATTATTTGACAAAGCCTTTTTCTGTTGAGGAATTGCTTGCAAGACTTCGTGTAACTTCCCGCAGACTTGCTATGATGCAGGCAAATAATGCGAATGAATCCGTATTCAGGAATGGCAAATTAAAGGTGGATTATGCAGCAGGAAGTGCCTATTTGGATGAGGAAGAACTGCATTTGACACCTATTGAGTATAAATTGCTTTGCTTGTTATCACAAAATGTCGGAAAAGTTTTGACACATACCTTTATTACACAGAAAATATGGGGTAGGAGCTGGGATGATGATATAGCATCTTTAAGAGTGTTTATGTCAACACTTAGAAAGAAAATAGAAATAGGTACGGAATCACTACAGTATATTCAGACGCATATAGGAGTAGGTTATCGGATGCTGAAGGTTGAATAAGTATTAAAAATAATGTAATTAAAGGCAATACCGGGTACAGCGAATGATAATCGCCTTCTTAATGGTAGCTAGCTTAAATTCTACAATATAAAAGTGCGTTAAAACAAGAAATTCTGCCATAAAGGACTGTAAATCCGTGACAAAGAAACAACGCAGGTTCGACTCTGGCCCCATCCACTTTTATTTGCTTTTCAAAAAATTTTGTAATATAATAGATTTAAGTAAAATGTTTTGGAGAAAACTATGGCATTCGTATCTATGTTTTTCATATTTTTAATAATTGCGTTGGGAATATTTGTAGTGGTTGAGATTGCTGCATTTATTCTCTTTTTGCTGTCTAAAAAGCGTATGAAAAATACAGGCAATCAAAAAGGAAAGGTAGGATATAGAATATCTCTAGTAATTCTTTTAGCACCAGTTGTATTATGCGTACTTGCAGGAATTATAATGAGCATTCATTGTGTAAAGCTTATGATTGATAGAACTCATTATGAAAATTTTGTGGATAGATGGCGTAATGAATATGTAGGAGAAGATAATGTTAGGGATGAAGTGTTTGAAAAGACATTTGCTTTAGCTGACAGTAATGATAAAGAAGCTTTCGCAAAAATATTTCCCAAATCAATTCAAGGAGACAAGCTTAATGCTTACATAGATGAGTTTTACGAAGAATATCCCGTAGGCTTATCAAACGGTAAGGTTAAGCAAAGCGGTTTTAGTTCTAGTGGTGGTGGCGATTGGGAAATATATGTACACTATGAGGTTGAACTAGACGGCAAGACTTATTATGTAAGCATATCTGCTATGTGGGATGCAGAGGATAAAAATGATATTGGTATTACAAAGATTATCGTTGAATCTGAAAAAGCATATGTGCTTAGAAATGATTATAACGGGATTTGTGTGGCAGCAGATACTGTAGTAGAAGATGATTTTGAGGTGCGACATATAGGTGGAAGACCTTATCGCTATGAAAATGTAAATAGCAGTATAAATGAAGTGGCAGCGACAAATTTTATAAAAAACAATCCTACATATGCTCAGTTTAAAGAACGTTTTGGTGAACCAAATGTAATAGAGGATTTGCCAAATACGACTGGAATAACATATTTTTACAGACTTGATACAAGTGATGGAAGTAAGAGATATTTAGAACTTAGTGTGTATGACGGTAGGGTAAGTATAAAGAATTGTAGTGTGAAGAGTGAGGATGAAACACTGTATTGGTTTGATAGTTGAAAAGTTTTTTGCAGCATATGATTATTTAAATTTAAAGGGATAGGCGTTTTGCCTATCCCGCTTTGCATTATAATATTACTTTAAAACAATTCCAATCATTTTCTCTTATGTATTCGATGCTTCCACCATGTGCTTCAATGATTCGTTTTGCGATGGCAAGTCCAAGACCGTGGTGTCCTTCTTTACCTGTAATAAACGGTTCAAAAAGCTGTTCTTTTACGTTGTCAGCAATGGCATCACCATAATCGGTAATGGTAAAAATGGTCTTATTATCCATGGATTTCACACTAAGCAATACATCGCTACTGCCTGATTCGTAAGCATTTTCAAGTATGCATATAAGAGCGGTTGTTAGCTTTTCTAAATCTCCTGAAAAATCCGGGCAATTGTTGTCAAAGCTTGAACATAAAGGCTTGTTAAGTGTTTTTGTTATGTTATCAATAAGTGTGTCAACCTTAATGGAAGCCTTTGTGAGCTTGTTGCCGTAGCGATATATGGCGAAACGGTTAAGGATATTAACCATCTCATTGATACCATCATTGGAAAACTGCCACATAGCATCATTTTTAAGTTCAGGATGTTCCATTTCCACAAGCTGCATAGAGCTTCTTGTAATGGAAAGACAGTTGTTAAGGTCGTGGGATAATCTTGATAGACATAAAAAATAATCATTTTCTGTAAGCATTTTTTGAAAACTCCCTTCAAAATAACTTGATAAAATTGTTTATCTACGATAAACTTATGTATAGATTATACACATTTTATGTAAAGGAGTAAATAAGATGAAAGACGAAAATTGTATTTTTTGTAAGCTGGCTAATGGGGATATTCCAACAGAGGCTATTTATGAAGATGAGCTTGTAAAGGTTATATTTGATGTAAATCCTGCAAGTAAGGGTCACGCACTTATTTTAGCTAAGAATCATGCAGCTGATTTATTTGAGCTTGATGAGGAGACTGCTAAGAGAAATTTTGTTGTAGCTAAGAAGGTTGGTGCTGCAATGAAGGAAGTGTTTAAATGTGCAGGCGTTAATATATTACAGAATAATGGTGAGATTGCAGGACAGACAGTATTTCATTTTCACACACATATAATTCCAAGATATGAAGATGATGGAGTTACTATTGAGTGGGAACCTGGTAAGGTTAGTCCAAAGGAAGTATTAGAGATGAAAAACAGTTTAATAAATAGTTGCAAACTCTAATCAACGCATATATAATGGAGACAAAGTTATTTTTGGAGGAAAATATGATACAGTTAAGTAAAGCAGGTGCTTATTTATTAAATGGCACAGAAGTAATTGAAGAAAGCAACGATGTTGCAGCGGTATTAAGCTCTAAGCTTGGCAGAGAAGTTAGCAAGGAAGAAGCTGCTAAGAATACTATTGCTTATGGAATTTTAGAATCACACAACACATCAGGTAATATGGAAAAGCTGATGATTAAGTTTGATAAGCTTACATCACACGATATTACATTTGTTGGTATTATACAGACAGCAAGAGCTTCAGGACTTGAGAAGTTCCCAATTCCTTATGTTCTTACTAACTGCCACAACAGTTTATGTGCAGTTGGCGGTACTATTAATGAAGACGACCATATGTATGGTCTTACATGTGCAAAGAGATACGGCGGAATCTATGTTCCACCTCATCAGGCAGTTATTCACCAATATGCAAGAGAAATGCTTGCAGGCGGTGGCAAGATGATTTTAGGCTCTGACAGCCACACTCGTTATGGAGCTTTAGGTACTATGGCAGTAGGTGAAGGTGGTCCGGAGCTTGTTAAGCAGTTACTTTGCAAGACATATGATATCAATATGCCAAAGGTTGTAGGTGTATATATGACAGGTGCACCAGCTAAGGGAGTTGGTCCACAGGACGTTGCTTTAGCTATTATTGGTGCAGTATTTGCAAATGGATACGTTAACAACAAGGTAATGGAATTTGTTGGTCCTGGTGTTGACAACTTAAGTGCTGATTTTAGAATTGGTATTGATGTTATGACAACAGAGACAACATGTTTATCATCAATCTGGAAGACAGATGATACAATTAAGGAATTCTATGATATTCACGGAAGAGTAGGTGAATACAAGGAACTTAATCCTGGTAGTGTTGCTTACTATGACGGAATGATTTATGTAGATTTATCAAAGGTTAAGCCTATGATTGCTATGCCATTCCATCCAAGTAATACATACACAATTGAAGAATTAAATGCTAACCTTATGGACATTTTAGCTGACTGTGAGAAGAAGGCTTTAGTAAGTCTTGATGGACAGGTTGATTTTTCACTTCGTGACAAGGTTAGAAATGGCAAGTTATATGTAGAACAAGGTATTATCGCAGGTTGTGCCGGTGGTGGCTTTGAGAATATCTGTGATGCGGCAGATATCTTAAGAGGTAAGAGCATAGGTGCAGATGAATTTACATTAAGTGTATATCCTGCAAGTACACCTATTTATATGGAATTAGCTAAGAATGGCGCACTTGCTGACTTACTTGCTACAGGTACAATCGTTAAGACAGCATTTTGTGGTCCATGCTTTGGTGCTGGTGATACTCCTGCTAACAATGCATTTAGTATCAGACACTCAACAAGAAACTTCCCTAACAGAGAAGGTTCTAAGCTTCAGAATGGTCAGATTGCTTCAGTTGCTCTTATGGATGCACGTTCAATCGCAGCTACAGCAGCAAACAAGGGCTATTTAACAGCAGCTACAGATTTAGATGTAGAATACAAGGGATTAAAATATCACTTCGACAGCACTATTTATGCTAATAGAATTTTCGATAGCAAGGGTGTTGCTGATGAAAGTGTTGAGATTAAATTTGGTCCAAACATTAAGGACTGGCCAAAGATGTCTGCATTAACAGACAACTTATTATTAAAGGTTGTTTCAGAGATTCATGACCCTGTTACAACAACAGATGAGCTTATACCTTCAGGTGAAACTTCATCATACCGTTCAAATCCAATCGGTCTTGCTGAATTTACTTTATCAAGAAAAGATCCAGCATACGTTGGCAAGGCAAAAGCTGTTAAGGTTGCTGAAGAAGCAAGAGTTAATGGCGAAGAGCCATATGCAGTATTACCTGAACTTGAGGCAGTAGTAAATGTTGCTAAGACAGTTAAGTCAGATATTAACGAAGCTAACACAGGTATCGGTAGTACAATATTTGCAGTTAAGCCAGGTGATGGTTCTGCTAGAGAACAGGCTGCATCATGCCAGAAGGTTCTTGGCGGTTGGGCTAACATTGCAAATGAATATGCAACTAAGAGATATCGTTCTAACCTTATTAACTGGGGTATGTTGCCATTTATTATTGATAAGGGCGATTTACCATTTGCAAATGGCGATTACATTTTTGTACCAGATGTAAAGCAGGCAGTTATTGATAAGGTATCTGAACTTAAGGCATATGCAATTAAGGATGGCAAGGCTAACGAATTTACATTAAAGTTAGGCGAGCTTACAGATGATGAAAGACAGATTATCTTAAAGGGATGCTTAATTAATTACAACAGACAATAGTAGGAAATGAGGAATACTATGGCGGGAAATATTTTAGGTCAGGGAATAAAAGGTTTAGAAGATTTAAAGAGTACATTAGACGCTTATGAGAAGCAAAAGCAAAAGCTTTCTTTAGTATCAGCAGATGTAAAAGATCTTCAAAAAGAATTAAATAATGCAGAAAAAGATTTACAAAATGAGATTGATTCTGTTATTAAAAAGAAGCGTGCAGATATATGTAACGCTTATGACCCTGAGATAAATAAACAACAGGAAAAACTTAAAAAAGCAAAAAATCAGCGTAATAAGGCCAAGACTAAAGGCGTTAAAGAAAGAATAAGCATAGAGACTGCAGAACTTAGAGCAGAAAATAAGAATCTAAATGATGATATTAAGGATATCGTAAAGGTAAACGGTATACCAAAGATTTGTAACCATTCATGGTACTACACTTTGTTTATGCCAAAGGGAATTGGTGAATATTTAAAAATACTTTTATTTATGTTGATTTTTGTAGTTGGTCTTCCGGCTTTAGTATATTTTCTGGTGCTTCCGCAGGATTGGCATAACACAGTTGTATTAGTCATAACTTATATAGTAATTGTATTTATTGAGTTTGTTATTTATAAGACCATAAGTGATAAAACAGAGATACCTTACAACATTCCTTTATCACAGGCGAGAGCTTATCGTACTGCTATTGTTAAAAATAATAAGCAGATAAAGAAGTTAAAGCGTAAGATTAAAAAGGATAAGGATGAAGGTCAGTATGGGCTTTCAGATTTTGACGAGGAAATTACAGCTTGTGAGAGCATAATTCAGGCTCAGACCCGTAAAAAGGAAGAAGCGCTTAATTACTTTGAGAAGAATACAAAACCAGAAGAAACTAAGAAGATTAGTGACAAAGCAATGGGCAAAATTAATAAAATCAAGGATAATTTAAGCAAGAAGACTAATGAAGAAAATGAAGCTAAGCGCCTTGTAAATGCGACACAGTCTACTTTGTCCGTAGATTACGAGCCATATCTTGGAAAGGATATGATGACAAGCAGCAGGCTTTCAGAGCTTATCACTTTAATGAAGTCTAAAAAAATAGCTACAGTATCGGAAGCATTAACCGTATATAAGAATAAATAATAGAAGGTCCGGACCGTAAGGTTCGGGCCTTTTTTGTCGTATTTTAACGATAACTTAGCTGATATTCGTACTTGTTTCGACAAAATGAGAATACAAAATGTGGTAATATTTGTAAAAACCTTAAGGAGGACGAGTATGATAGAGATAATATCCAATGAAATAAGTGGAAAAGGAAATGAAAAACAACCAAAACAACCGAAAAATGTAAAGCAGATAGGTGAAATAGAGGGTAACTGTAAAATATACCTTGAAGATTACGTAAATACTTATATAATGAATATCGCAAAGAAAAAATCCAGTGAGCGATATATAGGAATACTTTTAGGAGAAACGAAAGAATATGAGGGAATTCGCTACAATTTTATTGATGCCGCTATGGAAATTGAAAATAGGGAAGAATTGAATTCAAACATTTGGAATGATATATATGACAATAAGAAGGAACATTTTCCTCAAAAAGAAATTGTAGGCTGGTTTTTAATTGATGATGAGGTGTCAAAAAATCAAATGCTTGACATAGAGAGAATGCATTTGAATAATTTTGCCGGAGGGGGAAAATGCTTATTTTTAGTCGAACGTAATTATATGGAGGGCTCATTTTATATATATGAAAACAGGTGTTTAAAAAAGAACAGTGGTTATAACATTTATTATGAGAAAAATGAACTTATGCAGGATTATATGATTGGTAGTAATGTTGGCAAAAAGGTAGATGAAGATTTAAACGACAGGGCAATTACTTCCTTTCGACAAATCATTAATGAAAGAAATGAAAAAGCGGCTAAAAACGGATACATGGGTTTAGTTAGCTCATTTTTGGCAGTTGTAATAATTGTTATAGGAATAAATATGATTAACAGCTATGAAAAGTTAAAAAATCTTGACTATATGATGAATAACATTTCAAATAAAGTAACTGATATAAGTAATAACGAGCTTACACCAGTAGTTAATCTTCCGGGCCTAGTTGAGCCAAAAACAAATGAAATTCCAACGCAGGAACAAACAGAAGCTCCTAGTGAAACATCAACAGAAGAGCCAACGCAAGAACCAACAGAAAAAACAACAGAAGCTCCAACAGAAGCACAAACACAAAAGCCTACACAGGCCATAAAGGAAGATGAGAAAATACCGGAGTTTCATATTGTAAAAGAGGGAGAATCTATTTATACAATCAGTAGAAAATATTATGGTTCAACAAAGTATGTAAAAGAAATACTAAAGTACAATAATATTGAGAATGCAAATAAGATATATCCAGAACAAAAAATAAAACTTCCTTGAATATTTTTCTCAATAAGGTATAATAGTGCTAGAGCCTTTTAAAATGTACAAAGGAGGTGTGCTGTGGCGCAATTAACACAGTTTAAACAAGCAAAGGAAAAAATAGAACAAAACACAGACGAGTACAAGCTTAAAATAAAAAAGTATAGAATAATAAGGACAAGCATTATTATAAGTTTAATTGTAATTATTCTTTCGGTTGTCCTTGGAATAATTTTATACAATAAGAATAAAGTATATAAGGATTATGAGATAATTTACAGTAATGATAAGAATAATTCCAATGCAAGCTATACTCAGTTTGCCAAGGGATATATAAGCTATAATAACGATGGTATTGAATATATAACCTTTGAAAATGGAAGTGTGTGGAAGCAAAGTTATCAGATGCGCAATCCTAAGGTGGCGATATCAGGAGATTATGTAGCAGTAGCAGATATTACCTCTAATCAGATATATGTATTTGATGTAAGTGGTCTTAAAAATATATTAGATACTGTATTTCCAATTACGCAGATTGAGATTGCCAAGCAAGGCGTTGTAGTAGCAGCCTTAGAGGATGAAACAAGTAATTACGTAAATATGTATGGACTTGATAGCGAGATGATATACAGCGTAAAAACTACAATTTCAGGAGAAGGCTATCCGCTTGATATTGATATATCGGATGATGGCAAAAAGCTGGTTACTTCCTATGCATATATGAGTGGTACTGCCCTAAAGTCTAAAATTGCATTTTATAATTTCTCAGAAGTTGGAAAAAATGAAGTGGAAAGACTTGTGGGAACATTTAATTATGAAAGCTCATTGGTGCCAAATGTAGAATTTATAGGTAATGACACAGTTGTGGCATTTAGTGACAATGCAGTAAGAATCTATGATATTGAAGAATATCCTTCCCTAAAGCAGGAGATTGCATTTAATGAGGAAGTAAAGGCTGTTGTTTCATCTGAAGAATATATCGGATTGGTGTTTTTAAACAATAATCAGGTAAATAAATACAGACTTGAGGTATATGATTATAGTGCTAATCTTAAGCAAAAACATGAGTATTCCACAGATTACAGCACTATAGAATTTGTAGATGAAGGTATTTTGTTTTATAATGATTATCAGTGTAAACTTATTAATATGAAAGGAAAGTGCAGGTTTGATTATAAATTTGATTTAAAAACACAGAATATAATCAACATTTCGAAAAATAAGTATTATTTGATAAATACAAAATATGTACAAGAGATTAAGCTTAAATAAAAAAGGAGGCAACTTATGTGGCTGTTATTAATTATTTTAGGAATTACTATTCTGTCAGTATATGATGGATATCAAAAGGGATTTATAAAAATTGCTTTATCATTTGTTGCATTATTTGCAACACTTGTAATAGTTGTATTAATTACACCTACTGTTACAGATTTTTTGAAGGAGCATACGCCTATATTTGAAAAAATACAGGAAAGTACTACAGAATTCCTTGAAAAACAAGATGGATTTAACAAAGACAAAAATGATAAATCATTAATTGAAGCAGTTCCGGTCCCAAATGCAATAAAAGATTATTTAAAGGAAAATAATACAACTGAAAAATATGCGGAGCTAAATGTAGGAAGCACAAAAGAATTTATTACGGAAAGAGTCGCAACACTTATATTTAATGCAATTATATTTTTGATATTGTTTATTGCAGTATATATAGCTGTTAAGGTTGCAATCAATGTTCTTGATGTGGTAAGTCGCCTTCCAATACTTAACGAAGCTAACAAGTTAGCCGGCGTAGCAATAGGATTGGCTCAAGGCGTTTTAATAGTATGGATTTTCTTTGTGGGAATAACTATCGCAGGAAATACAGATTTTGCAAAAATGATGTTCGAGCAGATTGAAGATAATGCAATTTTAACATTTATTTACGATAATAATTACCTTATGAAATTACTTATGAGCCTTATAAAATAGGATAAAAAAGATTTGTCAAAAAAATTTTGAAAAAAGTGTTGACAAATCTTTTTTAGTGTTATATACTAATCTAGCTGTCGCAAAAAACAGCAAAAGGAACTTGATAACTAAATACTAAGACGAACCTGAAAATTCTAAATAGAATTCAAAGAACGGTCAACAAAAAGTTGACAACCTAA
>JAZQMK010000013.1:0-37055 GCA_045543455.1 Lachnospiraceae bacterium | reverse complement strand
TGGACGTGTGAGTGACGCTAACTTAGTACTATAGGAATTAAAAAATCCCTCAAGCTATGAAAAACTTAAAGGGACTGATAATATACAGGTGAAGTTCCATTTGCGAAGAAAACACTTTGGAGACGCTGGTACTTAGTGGGTGGACGACGATAGTCGTACAGCCACTTATGTACCATTGCGTCGGAAAGTAGCGAGAGCGTGTTTTCGTGCAAATGGACTTACACAATACACAAAAATTATGCAAAAAACTAGTTGCTAAAACCCCATAACTAATGTTATCCTATAAGTTAGAGAGAATTTTAGGAGGTACATATCGTGATTAAGAAACCAGTTCAGGGTATGAAGGACATTTTGCCTGAGGAGATGCAGGTAAGAGATTATGTGATAAGCGTTATAAAGGAGACTTACAGTAAATTTGGATTTACGTCTATTGAGACTCCTTGTATGGAAAATATTGAGAATCTTAGCAGTAAGCAGGGTGGTGAAAATGAAAAACTCATTTTCAAGGTATTAAAAAGAGGCGAAAAGCTTAATATAGAGGAAGCTAAGACAGATTTAGACCTTGTGGATATGGGTTTGAGATATGACCTTACTGTGCCACTTGTAAGATTTTATTCTAATAATTCTAATCAGTTGCCTACGCCATTTAAAGCATTACAGATGGGTAATGTATGGAGAGCTGACAGACCTCAAAGAGGAAGATATCGTCAGTTTATGCAGTGTGATATTGATATTTTAGGTGAGGCAAGTAATCTGGCTGAGATTGAACTTATTTTGGCAACTACAACAACACTTGGTAAGCTTGGTTTTGAAAATTTCCAGATTAGAATTAATGAAAGAAGAATTTTAAAGGCAATGGCCGCTTATAGTGGTTTTGAAGAAAAGGATTATGATACAGTATTTATTATATTGGACAAGATGGACAAGATTGGTCTTGATGGTGTGTCAAATGAGCTTGTTGAAAGCGGATTTGATAAGGCTTGTGTTGATAAATATGTGGCACTATTTGATGGTGTGTCTAAGGCAGATAATGGTGTTAAATATATTGCAGATACATTAGGTGAATATCTTGAGGATGAAGTAAAGGAAAGCCTTTTAGAGATTATCGAAAGTGTTGAGTCTACTAAGACTGCCAAGTTTGATTTAGTATTTGATCCTACTTTGGTAAGAGGAATGTCATATTATACAGGTACAATATTTGAGATTGCAATGCCTGAATTTGGCGGAAGCTGCGGTGGCGGTGGAAGATATGATAAGATGGTAGGCAAATTTACAGGAAATGATGTACCGGCGTGTGGATTTTCTATAGGATTTGAAAGAATTATTCTCTTACTTATGGAAAAGGGCTTTAAGGTGCCAAATCAAGGAGCAAAGAAGGTATACCTTATTGAAAAGGGTATAGCAGGAGACAAGCTTTGCGATATAATTAGAAAAGCTCAGGAAGAAAGAGCAGCTGGCAATAATATTTTAGTTGCCCGTATGAATAAGAATAAAAAGTTCCAAAAAGAGCAGCTTATGGCTCAGGGCTATGAAGAATTTGAAGAATTTTTCAATAAGTAAAAAAAATAGTTGGCTTTAGTCACAAACTGTGCTATAATAGTTTAGACTTTCGCTGGAAATACCCTTTTTAAGGGTTAATATACATTTATTTAAGGAGGAAATATAACAATGAGTTTTACAGTTGAGAATCTTGAAGCAAAGAATATGGTTAAGCTTATAATTGAAGCTTCAGCAGAAGAGTTTGAAAAAGGTATCCAGTCAGCATACTTAAAGAACCGCAATAAGATGGCAGTTCCTGGCTTTAGAAAGGGTAAAGTGCCACGTCAGGTTATTGAAAAGATGTATGGTGTAGAAGTATTCTTCGAGGATGCAGCTAATTCAATTATTCCAGAAGCATATGCTGTAGCAGCTGAAGAATCAGGTCTTGATATTGTATCACAGCCATCAATTGATATCGTTCAGTTAGAGAAGGGCAAGCCATTCATTTTCTCAGCAGAAGTTGCAGTTAAGCCAGAAGTTACACTTGGACAGTACAAAGAGATTGAAGTTGCAAAGGCTGATTTAGAGGTTTCTGATGAAGAAGTTATGGAAGAAATCGAAAAGGCTCGTAAGCAGAATGCACGTAAGATTACAGTAGAAGACAGACCAATCGCTGATGGCGATGAAGCTGTAATTGATTTTGAAGGCTTCGTAGACGGTGTTGCTTTTGAAGGCGGCAAGGGCGAGAACTATGCATTAAAGATTGGTTCACACTCATTTATAGATACATTTGAAGAACAGTTAATTGGTAAGAACATTAATGATGAAGTAGAAGTTAATGTTACATTCCCAGAAGAATACCACGCTAAGGATTTAGCAGGTAAGCCAGCATTATTCAAGGTAGTAATTAAGAATATTAAGGCTGAAGAACTTCCAGAGGTTGATGATGATTTCGCAAGCGAAGTTTCAGAATTTGATACACTTGATGAGTACAAGGAAGATGTAAAGAAGACATTAGCTGAAAGAAAAGAAAAAGCAGCTAAGACAGATAAAGAAAATGAAGTAGTAGAAAAGGTTGTTGCTAATGCAAGCATGGATATTCCTGAAGCTATGGTTGAGACACAGGTAAGACAGATGGCAGATGAATTTGCACAGAGATTACAGGCTCAGGGATTATCAGTAGAACAGTACTTCCAGTTCACAGGTCTTACACCTGACAAGCTTTTAGAAGAAATGAAGCCACAGGCAGTTAAGAGAATCGAATCAAGATTAGTTCTTGAAGCTGTAGTTAAGGCAGAAAACATCGAAGCTTCAGATGAAGATGTAGAAAAAGAATTAGAAAATATGGCTTCTATGTACCAGATGGAACTTGAAAAGGTTAAAGAATTTATGGGACCAAATGAAATCGAAGCTATGAAGAAGGATGTTGCTGTTCAAAAGGCAGTAGATTTCTTAATTGAATCAGCTGTTGAAAAGTAATCAGATTGGAGGATTTGCGATGAGTTTAGTACCTTATGTAATAGAGCAGACAAGTCGTGGAGAAAGAAGTTACGATATTTATTCGAGACTTTTAAAGGACAGAATAATTTTCCTTGGAGATGAAGTTAATGATGTTACTGCAAGTCTTGTAGTTGCACAGTTATTATTCTTAGAAGCTGAAGATCCAAGTAAGGATATTCATTTATACATTAATAGTCCTGGTGGTTCAGTATCGGCAGGTATGGCTATTTATGATACAATGCAGTATATTAAATGTGATGTATCTACAATATGTATCGGTATGGCAGCAAGTATGGGAGCATTTCTTTTAGCAGGTGGTGCTAAGGGCAAGAGAATGGCACTTCCTAATGCAGAGATTATGATACATCAGCCACTTGGTGGTGCTAAAGGTCAGGCAACAGAGATTAAGATTGCGGCAGAGCACATTTTAAAGACTAGAGATAAGCTTAACAAAATTCTTTCAGAGAATACTGGTAAGCCATTAGAGACAATTGCTGCAGACACAGAAAGAGATAATTATATGTCAGCAGATGAAGCAGTTGCATACGGTCTTATTGATAGTGTAGTAACAAAGAGATAATATAGACTTTACAAGGAGATTGCATATGCTATCTCCTTGTAGTCGTTTAGTTTAAGCTAACAAATTTAATTAGGAGTAAAAAAATATGGCAAATAAGACAATGGGAACAAGGGTAAAATGTTCGTTTTGTGGAAAAGAAGAACAGCAGGTAAAGAGACTTATAGCAGGACCTAACGGCGTATTTATATGTGATGAGTGCGTTGAACTGTGCTGTGAGATAATGGAAGAAGAATACGAAGATGCAAATCTGGACCATTCCCTTGAAATTAATCTCTTAAAACCGATGCAGATTAAGCAATTTTTAGATGATTATGTTATTGGACAGGATGAGGCAAAGAAGATTCTTTCGGTAGCAGTATATAATCATTATAAGAGAATACTTGCAGGAAAAGATTTAGATATTGAATTGCAAAAAAGTAATATTCTTATGTTAGGACCAACAGGTTCAGGTAAGACATATCTTGCGCAGACATTAGCCAAGCTTTTAAATGTACCATTTGCAATAGCAGATGCTACAACACTTACAGAGGCTGGATATGTGGGTGAAGATGTTGAAAATATAATTTTGAAATTAATCCAGGCAGCAGACTATGATGTAGAAAAAGCAGAGCACGGAATAATATATATTGATGAAATAGACAAGATTACTAAGAAATCAGAAAATGTTTCAATAACAAGAGATGTTTCTGGTGAAGGTGTACAACAGGCACTTCTAAAAATTATTGAAGGTACTGTAGCATCGGTTCCACCACAAGGTGGAAGAAAGCATCCACATCAGGAGCTTATTCAAATTGATACAACCAATATTTTATTTATATGCGGTGGTGCATTTGATGGCCTTGAAAAGATTATTGAAGCCCGTATGGATAAAAAAGCCATTGGTTTTAATGCTGAGATTTCAGTAAGAGGCGAGAAAAATGTAGGCGAATTATTCAAAGAAGTTATTCCTGAAGACTTTATTAAGTTTGGTATTATTCCTGAATTTATCGGACGTGTACCTATTAATGTATCTTTAGATATGCTTGATGAGGAGGCTTTGGTAAATATTCTTATGACACCTAAAAATGCTCTTGTTAAGCAATACAAGAAGTTGTTTGAACTTGATGAAGTAGAACTTATAGTTGAAGAGGATGCTTGTCGTGTAATTGCAAAGAAGAGTCTTGAAAGAAAGACAGGAGCAAGAGGTCTTCGTTCAATTATGGAAAAAATAATGACAGATATTATGTACAGAATACCGTCAGATGACACTATTGCAACATGTACAATAACTAAGGAATGTGCAATGGGTCTTGAAGAGCCACAGTTAACATACAGAAATCAAAAAGTAGCTAAAAAAGCTAAAGCAAATGGAGAGACAGCATAATGGTAATAAAAAGCGTAAATCTGGAGACTGTTTGTGGTATAACTAGTACCTTACCACAAAATGACAAACCAGAAGTAGCATTTGCAGGCAAATCAAATGTAGGAAAGTCATCCCTTATTAATGCTCTTATGAACAGAAAATCATACGCCAGAACTTCTGCACAGCCGGGTAAGACACAAACAATCAATTTTTACAACATTAATGATGTAATGTATATGGTAGATTTACCAGGCTATGGATACGCTAAAGTATCTCAGGAGATTAAGGAAAAGTGGGGAAAGCTAATAGAACGTTACTTGAAGAAATCTTCACAATTAAAGCAGGTATTTTTGCTCATAGACATAAGACACGAGCCATCAGCAAATGATAGAAATATGTATGAATGGATTGTTTACAATGGTTATGAACCAATCATCATAGCAACAAAGCTTGATAAAATCAACAGAAGTCAGGTTCAAAAACATGTTAAAATGTTAAGAGAAGGTTTGGGTATAGGAAAAAATGGAGTGATTATTCCATTTTCAGCAGAAACTAAGCAAGGATTAGAGCAAATTTGGGAAGTAATTGATGGATTAGTAGAAGCATAAATAAGTAAGTGATGATATAATAACTGCCAAGCTATAGAGTAAAATCTAGGGCTTGGCAGTTATCTCGAATTAAGAGTGGGCTTGTCCACTTTGCTATTTTTATTCCATTAATTTCTTTAATATAAATTCATATATTTCCTGGCTTTTTTCTTTCCAGTTAGCACACATTGCATCTGCAACAGTCTCACTAGGGATTGCAAGGCTTAGGTCGATAGCCGTGGTTTGTCCTTCTTTAACCATACAGTGTACGATGAAATCGTGGTGGTTAGATTTGTAGTATTCTGAAAGAGTTCCGGATTCGTTTCTTAACTCAAATTTATTCTGCAGAAGATATTCATTAATATCAACTTTTATGGCAGAAGGAATTTTGTTTTCAAAATAGCTTAAGGTTTCATCGCCCTGAGGACTGATTTCATATTGGGAAACATTTCTAAAAATGGAAATGTATACATATTCGTTGTTAACCATATCATTAAGAGCTTCCTGCAGAGTAAAGAAGTTGGTATATTCTTTATCTAGGAAAAAGGAAGAAATCTGATTGGTGTTAAGTGGAAAATTAACCTTTTTAAGCATATAAAGTATCATAAGCTTATAAAGAGTCATTGAATCCATTTGCATTTTTTCACTACCTTTCTAATAGTCTACCTTGGTAAGTATTTCTAATTTTTAAGTTTCTGTTAATCTCGTTTAAGACTTTTCTTTTATCACCACTCCAAAGTGGGGAAATGAGTATATTTTTAGGACCGTCTCCAGTAATGCGATGAATGACCATATCTGCTGGGAGAATCTCTAAAATGCGTATGACAGTATCTATATATTCATCAAAATCCATAGTTCTAAACCTGCCATTTTCAAAATCTTTTGCTAAATCAGTATTTTTTAGCACGTGTAAAAGCTGTAACTTTATGCCTTTTGCACCAGATGCAGCAATATAAGAGGCCGTGGCTAGCATTTGTTCTAAGTCTTCACCGGGAAGTCCAATTATCATATGAACTATGGTTTCGATTGAAGCTTCATTTAGCTTTTTAATAGTGTTATCAAAAACTGACAAAGGATAGCCGCGTCGTATGTAGCGGGCAGTATCCTCGTTAATAGTCTGCAATCCAAGTTCGATAAAAACTGGTTTGACAGCGTTTAATTCTGCTAATAAACTGATGACATCATCATCGATACAATCTGGTCTGGTACCTATTGAAATAGCAACGATATCTTTATGGTTAATGGCTTCTGTAAATAGTTTGCGTAAGTATTCCACGGGAGCATAAGTGTTTGTGTATGCTTGGAAATAGGCAATGTATTTGTTACTCGATGTTTTTGTGGAAACTAGTTTTTTTGCATCTTCAATCTGTTGTGTTACAGATGTCAAAAATGGAGTGGAAAAATCCCCAGAGCCACCTTCACTACAAAAAATACAACCTCTTGTATCGATTTTTCCATCTCGGTTAGGGCAGGTCATTCCACCATTAAGTGATAATTTATAGACCTTTTGTCCAAAACGTTTTTTTAGTTCGTAATCTAATGAATGATAAGATTTGTCAAGCCATTTCATAATTATATATTGTCTTTTACAGCGCGGCTTACAGCTTCTACTACGCGTGGGTCAAATGGCTGAGGAAGAATATAGTCTTCGCTAAGCTCGTTGTTTGATACAAGGTTAGCAATCGCTTTTGCTGCAGCAAGCTTCATCTCTTCTGTTATAGCAACTGCGCGCCCTTCTAAAGCTCCTTTAAATATACCTGGGAATGCAATAACATTGTTAACCTGATTAGGGAAATCACTTCTTCCTGTACCGACAACCTTAGCACCTGCTTTTTTGGCAAGGTCAGGCATAATCTCTGGAACAGGGTTAGCCATTGCAAATATAATTGCATCCTTATTCATTGAGGAAACCATTTCTTCAGTAACAATGCCCGGTGCAGATACACCAACAAGAATATCAGCACCCTTTAAAACATCTGCTAAAGCACCTTTTTCTTTATTAAGGTTGGTAAGCTCGCACATTTTTGCCTGCATCCAGTTAAGCTCGCTTAAGCCAGAATATAGTGCACCATTTTTATCACACATAATAATATTTTTGAATCCGTAAGAAAGTAAAAGCTTTGTTATGGCAATTCCGGCTGAACCAGAACCGTTAATTACAACCTTACAGCTTTCTTTGTCTTTTTTAACAACCTTAAGGGCATTGATGATACCTGCAAGTACGACAATTGCTGTGCCATGCTGGTCATCATGAAAAACTGGGATGTTAAGGGCGGATTTTAAACGTTCTTCAATCTCAAAGCATCTTGGAGCAGAAATATCTTCCAGATTAATTCCGCCAAATGCCGGAGCTATATTAATTACAGTCTTAATAATCTCTTCTGTGTCCTGTGTATCAAGACATATTGGAAATGCATTTACGCCGCCAAATTCCTTGAATAATACGGCCTTTCCTTCCATTACAGGCATAGCTGCATATGGCCCGATATTGCCAAGTCCAAGAACTGCGCTACCGTCTGAAACAACGGCTACTGTGTTAGATTTGATAGTATATGTGTAAGCAGCTTCTTTATCATTAGCAATAACCTTACAAGGCTCTGCAACGCCAGGTGTATAAGCTAGAGCTAAATCTTCTCTGCTTGCAATTTTACATTTTGAAGTGGTTTCTAATTTACCATTCCATTCTTCGTGAAGTTTTAATGATTGTTCTGCATTTGTCATAATGACATTGACCTCCATCTTTAGGGTAATTAATGTAATGATAGCACATTGATTTTCAAAAGTGAATAGTAAAATGAACAAAATCATTGTAAAAAAAATAAAAATGTAATATAATGATTTGTTGTATACAAAATCTAATCTAAGGAGAATCACAATGAACATGTTATCATTAGAAAATGAATTAAAGAACAATTCATACCCAGGTAGAGGTATCGTAATTGGAAGAAGTGCAGATGCAAAGAAGGCAGTAACTGCATATTTTATTATGGGAAGAAGTGAAAATAGCAGAAACCGTGTATTTGTAGAGGATGGACAAGGTATCAGAACACAGGCGTTTGATCCATCGAAATTAAGCGACCCAAGTCTTATTATCTATGCACCTGTAAGAGTTCTTGGCAACAAGACAATTGTTACTAATGGTGACCAGACAGATACTATATATGATTTGATGGACAAGGAGATGACATTTGAACAGGCTTTAAAGACAAGAGAGTTTGAGCCAGACGGTCCTAACTACACACCAAGAATTTCTGGTATGATGCACATTGAAAAGGGACACTATGATTATTCAATGTCAATCTTAAAGAGCAACAATGGTGATCCATCATGCTGCAACAGATATACATTTACATATGACAACGCAAAGGCTGGTGAAGGCAGATTTATTCACACATATATGTGTGATGGCAACCCACTTCCAAGCTTTAGCGGAGAACCAAAGCTTGTAGCAATTGACAAGGACATTGATGCATTTACAGATATGCTTTGGACAAGTCTTAACGAAGAAAATAAGGTATCTTTATTTGTAAGATACATTGATATTGAAACAGGCGAATACGAAACAAGAATTGTTAATAAGAATAATTAGTAAAAGAAAGTAGGATATATGACTTTGTCTTGTCTGATTACTAAGCCAAAGTCAATTAGAAATTTGCAAAGGCAAATTTAATTTATCCGACAAGAGAAATCCTACGGACTTTCTCTTGCGGTTCTTCACAATAAATTGTTCAGAAAAGAGGATATTATGAAAGAATTAGAATTAAAGTATGGATGTAATCCTAATCAGAAGCCATCTAAGATTTATGTTGAAAATGGCGAATTACCAATCGAAGTATTAAACGGCAAGCCAGGTTATATCAATTTCCTTGATGCATTTAACGGCTGGCAGTTAGTTAAGGAATTAAAGGCAGCTACAAATTTACCAGCTGCAACATCATTTAAGCATGTTTCACCAGCAGGTGCAGCAGTAGGCTTACCACTTAATGAAGTTGAAAGAAAAATTTACTGGGTAGATGATTTGGGTGATTTATCACCAATGGCAAGCGCATATGCAAGAGCAAGAGGCGCTGACAGAATGTCTTCATTTGGTGATTTCATTTCTTTATCAGATACTTGTGATGTTGATACAGCAAGAATTATTGCAAGAGAAGTTTCTGATGGTGTTATCGCTCCAGATTACGAGCCAGAAGCTTTAGAAATCTTAAAGAATAAGAAGAATGGTAATTACAATGTTATCAAGATTGACCCAAGTTATGTTCCAGCTCCAATTGAGCATAAGGAAGTATATGGCATTACATTTGAACAGGGAAGAAATGAACTTGTTATTGATGAAAATATGCTTAATAACCTTGTAACAAACAACAAGGAGATTCCAGAACTTGCAAAGATTGACTTAATCATTGCTTTAATCACATTAAAGTATACACAGTCTAACTCAGTTTGCTACGCAAAGGGTGGACAGGCAATCGGTATCGGTGCAGGACAGCAGTCAAGAATCCACTGTACACGTCTTGCTGGCTCAAAGGCTGATAACTGGTTCTTACGCCAGGCTCCACAGGTTATGAACCTTCAGTTCGTAGACGGCATCAAGAGAGCTGACAGAGATAATGCAATCGACCTTTACATCGGTGAGGATTATATGGATGTCTTAGCGGATGGCGAATGGGAAAGAATCTTCAAGGTTAAACCTGAAGTATTTACAAGAGAAGAAAAGAGAGCTTGGCTTGATAAGAACACAGATGTAGCTTTAGGCTCAGATGCTTTCTTCCCATTTGGTGATAACATTGAAAGAGCATACAAGAGTGGTGTTAAATACATAGCACAACCAGGTGGCTCTGTAAGAGATGACCATGTAATCGATACATGTAACAAATATAATATGGCTATGTGCTTTACTGGAATTCGTTTATTCCATCACTAGTCGCGCTACAAATCGTTTTTATTAAGACACTTGCGCTTCAATGAGAACGTAACGGTACTAAATTCAACACGGGATACCAGAATATTACGATAAATCGTATATTCTAGATATCCCGTTTTTCATTAAGTGCCGACGTTCTCATAGACTTAATAAAAATGATATGTGCGCTTGTAATTAGTGAAAAACGCAGTGGTACATAAATTCAAAAAGGGCTGCCCGAATATTACGATAATAAATCGTATATTCAGCTGGCCCTTTTAAATTTATTTAGATACTTTCTGATTGAATTTATCTAATAATAATGCGGCGGTAATACCTACTGCAATACAGATAAGATTAACTATAAAACTGATTGGTGAAGCAACAAAGCTTGAAAATGGGATAATCATAATTGTTGCAGCTATAACAACACCGATAATGGCGTGGAATGCGATTGAATAATGTTTATCAAACAATGAATTGACAGCACGGGAGAACAATACTACCGTTGCTAATGCGCCTATACCTGCTGGAATTAGAATGCTAAAATCCAAATGTCCAATTCCTGCAACAAAAGGTTCATATAATCCTAAAGGCATAAGAAGTGTTGAAAAACTCATACCAGGAGCAATAACACTTAAAGCCAAGCAGAAACCACAGAATATATACCACATAAAATTAGGTTTTATACTTACGGAGAAAATTTGTAAACTTATTAATAAAGCAAATATAAGCACCATTGCAATTGCCATTGCAATAAATGATTTTTTACTGCGACCTTGTTCACCGGCTTCTCTAAATAATGATGGAAGCATTCCCGCTATAAGACCTACAAATACACATACCGATGGTCCTGGATATTTTTCTAACAGAAATGAAAGAAGATTTGCAACGCCTAAAAAGCCTATTATTCCGCCGATTATAACCGGTATTAGTTTTGGAACATGAGTTTTAAATCTTTTAAATGGTTCTGCTAATAGTTCCATTATAGGTTTATATATACCAAAAACTACGCACAAAACTCCACCTGATATACCAGGTAATACTGCTCCAAGACCGATTAAGGAACCTTGTAATATTCTTAAAAAAAAGTTTGAGTTTTTCTTATTATTTTCATTCATTTGTTTTGTTTCCTTCCTAAAAATGTTACAGTCTATATTTTAAATTATATATGGTTTTTTTTCAAGTTTTATTACTTGATATTTTGTGATATAATTAAACAAAATATGTGATTAAGGATGATTAAATTATGGAACTAGCAACAATTACAGCCGGACAGGTGTTTGTTTTATTTATACTTATAGGTGCAGGCTTTGTGGGTGCAAAGTCAGGCGCTATAAAACAGGAGGGTAAAAAGGCATTTTCAGATTTGCTTATATATTTGGTAGTGCCAGCTATGATTATTGATTCTTATATGTCGAAGTTTGATTCAAAGGTGTTTGGCAATCTTATGTGGGCATTTTTAATTAGTGCAATACTTTTGTTGTCAGGACTTGGAATCTCATTTTTACTCACAGCAAAGCAAAAGGGAAAAGATGTTGCTATTTTAAGGTTTGCCTGTATATTTCCAAATGCGGCATATATGGGATTTCCACTTATTAGGGCGCTGTTTGGAGCAGAGGGTCTTTTGTATGCCAGCGCATTTGTTACCATGTTTAATATACTTTTGTGGACTGTAGGATATGCCATAGTTAGTGGTGAGATTAAATTAAAGTCTGTTATTAAAAATGTTTTGGCAACTCCAGTTTTAGTGTCAGTGGCAATCGGACTTGTACTTTATTTAACTCAGCTTCCGGTGCCACAGCTTTTAAGACAACCTATTAATCTTTTGGGAAGTATGAATACAGCACTTTCCATGGTTATTACGGGGATGATTATTGCAGGAAGTAGTATGGAGAAGCTTTTGGCTAATAAAAAGATACTCTTTGTTATTGCTGTGCGTATGCTTGTTGTACCGGTGGTTTGCTTTGCTATTTATTATGTGACTTCAAGGTTTGGAATTTTAGAGGCTATGGGACTTTCTGCAATGGTAATGCAGGTGCTTTTAATACAGGAGTCCTGCCCTACTGCGGCTATGACATCAGTGTTTGCAGTTCAATTTGGTCATGATGAGGATTTGGCAGCAGGCGCTGTGGTAATTACGACATTTCTAAGTATATTAACCTTGCCTATATTGGCATTACTAATGTCAGGGGTGGTATAGATATGAATAAAAAACGTATTATTTATTTGATTTTAACAATTGTATTACTGGCAATTGAGGTTTTTATTGCCTTATTTATTCATGACCGCTTTATTCGCCCATATGTGGGCGATGTGCTGGTTATAATGGTGATGTATACCTTTGTACGAATATTTATACCTGAGAAAATACGTAGCTTACCGTGGATATTGTTTACATTTGCAGTGGCTGTAGAGATTTTGCAGTATTTTAGAATTGTAGAACGTTTGGGCCTTGGGGATAATCGTTTTTTTGGTGTACTTATAGGTTCAGTTTTTGATGTAAAGGATATTGTATGTTATGCAGTGGGAGCATTACTAATTGTGGTTGGGCAGTTTGTATACAACAGATATAAATATCTGTAATCTTAAGAAGAATTACAGATATTTACAAAAGACATACAGTGTGGTATAATTATACCTGTATTATCATTGGAAGGAGATAACTAATTATGAATGTAGATGCATTAGAAAATAAAAAACATATAAAAAAGCCTATACTATTTATTAAGTGCTCTTTGATTGCCATAGTAATGATATGGCTTGCAATTAATATAGTAAGAGCACATTCCCTTGCTACAGGACAATGGGGAACTTCAGGCGATGTTGTATTAGATTTTAACTACTGGGGTACATATGACAGGTATTACGGTTGTGGTTCGCCAATAGGTAATTCAGACGTTATTAGTGCTTACTTTGTGGTAGGGAATGTGTTGGTTATGCTTGAACCGGGTTCTGCGGAAATATATACGGTTGAAGAGTTTGAAGAAAGCGATATGATTCTAAAAAAACTTAGCGGCGAAGAAAAACATTACAGAAGATACTAATATAAAAAACAATACTAATTATAATGATTCTTGTACAAGGTTAGTGGTTATTTTTACTAAAACAGTAGAAATAGCCACTTTTATTTTACTATAGTAATCCTTTATGAAATGTAAAATGTTTAATAAAATATGAATGTAATTTGTGATGACACAAATGATATTAAAGGAGGAAACGAAAATTGAAAAAAACTTTAATTATTGCAGTTATGCTCATAATGTTATTATCAACAGCAGCATGTGGCAAAAAGGACAATGAGGCAGGTATAACAACTGCTGCAAGTAGTTCTAAGGAAGAAACTACAACAACAAAGGAATTTAGTGGAAAGGTTAGTCTGACAGGTACATATAATGAAGGCATTTATGTTTACGGTTCTACTTTCATGGTTTGTGATAACAATTTAGTGTATTTCAAACGCGGCGACAGCATCATTGATGAAAAAGGTAATGAAGTTACTATTTTGAATGCAATTGAACAGGACGGATACACTTTGCAGCAGATTAACTCATTTACAAGTGTTATAAAAAAGAATGATGAGAAAATCATAGAATTTGGTACAGATTATGATTATACTTATGAAAATCATGTATTGTATTATACTGTAAGTGAAAATTTTGAGTATTATGTAGCAGCTTATGATTTGGTTAATAAAAAAGAATTATGGAGGGTTTTGGGAAACAGTCCTAAACTTTTAGAAAATGGTTATATTAAAGCTGAACCTGACGGCGGATACAAAGGTTATACCATAATTCGTAAAAATGGTGAGGTTATAGGAGCAAGTACAGAAGATACAAAATATTTTGCAGCAGGTTCTGATTATTATGTTAAAGTAACAGAAGACAAATTAGAAATGTATGATGGCACTAATAAGAAATCAGAAATATCTTTAGCAGATGTTGAAAACTATTCATACGAGTTTGTATCCTTATTAACTACAAATCATGTTGTTATTAGCGAATTAAATAGAGAAACATGGGATAAAACTTATAAGGTTTATAACAAGGATATGAAATTGATTACAGAATTAGATGATTGCGGTACATATGAAGGAATGTTTAGAGGTACCGTTTGTACTAGTGATCATGTAATGATATCAGAGGCTGTAAAAGTACCTACAAATATGGGGTATGATTTTCCAATGGATATAATTATATTTGCTGATGATACAGTTGAAATGCTTTATATGACATATTTTATAGATGGTGAGTTTGGCTCGTTAGATGCTAAAACAACGACTAAGAAGCATTTTGCAATTGGTTATGATGATAAATACGGGGTAAAGATTATTAATTTAAATAATAAGATGACAAAGACAGTAACTGATCAAAGTTGGCTTCATGCCCGTTTTGCTGAATCAGAAAATGGTAAATATGTAATAGTGAATTATGCAGAATACGATAATGACAAGAACAGAATTGTTTTAGATGAGAATTTAGAAATCTTATATGAAACTGAAAATATCTTACAGGTGATTAACGACAAGTTTGTTCTTGAGTATGCTACTACAGATAAAACAAAGATGTATTTGGTTAATGTGTTTACAAAAGAAAAATATGAGCTTGATACTGTAGGTGAGTATCATACAAATAATAAAGTTGGATTAGTTACTAATAATAATGGTACTTATAATTTGTATTCATTTGAATAAAAAAGTAGACGGAGCGGTATTGTAAAATAGCGCTCCATTATAATATATCGGTAATATATATAAATTTACATAAAATTTTACAAAACAGGTGTATTGTGGTATAATCAATCATTATACTAATTTAAAGGAGATTGATTGATATGTTTGATATAATTTTTGGCATTATATGGAATGTGTTTGTGACTATAATATATCTTTCGCTGAAAAGTGAAGGTAGAGTGAATACATTAACTACTGTAGCAGTGGTTATATTTTGGGTTGTTGGCATAAGCACAATTATTTCTGGTATTAAAGGAATTATGAAAAAATCTATGATAAATAAAATAGGTTTTTTAACCTATGGTGTAATTATGACGATTACCCCAGGCAGGAGAGGTGAGAGGGAAATGCTTGCGCATATTGATGTAGTAAGAGAAGATGGTTCCCTAAAAAGATTTTCGGCAAAGTTAGAACCTAACATTTACAGAGTAGGAGATTTTGTAAGTGTAAAATATTATAAAAATAGCCTGAATGTTATTTCTTTAGAAGCCCCGGAAAATATACCTGCATCTGTCAGGGAAAAGCTTGTTAAAGTTATTGAGATGGCAAAGAACAGGATGGGACATACATTTGATAAGTATGATGGTTTTAGTTATAAGGCCAATGTAGCTAAACATCAATATATGAGTGGCAGCAGTAATACAGATACGATAGTAATTGATGGTAAAAAATATGAAAGAAAGTTGTAAAGGAGAAAAAGATAATGCAGTTATTTTTTAGTATTATATGGGTAGCATTTTGTTTATTTATGATGATAATGCTTTACAAAAGCAGTGGTATATTGGGAATGATATTTACGGGACCGTTTTTAGGACTGTTTTTATCGGTTGGCGTAGTATTATTGGTTATTAGTATTAAAAAAATTATTAGGGATAAGAAGACTGATAAACATGGAATGATTACATATGGGCTGGTTTCGGGATTGAAACCTACAGGAGCTAAGTACGGTGGACGTGAAGAATTAAAGGCAGAGGTTATTATTGTGGATGACATATATAACCTTAGCAGATATGAAGAAGTAGTAGGAAGTAGTTATAACAAATATCCTGTCGGCACTTTTGTCAAGGTTAAATATTTTGAAGGAGATATTAATATAATCTCGGCAGTGGGCCAAAATGAAGTTCCATGGGATGTTGGTGACAGACTTATTGCTGAATTCAAAAATTCAACAGGTGAGTCTTATGTGGCAATGTCACCAAGCAGTGCAGAACTAGGCAATACATATATTGATAAACCAGAAACTATAGTGATTAATGGTGTGGAATATGTAAGAAGTGAGGATGATTAGGTATGTTAGGATGGATGATATTTGAGTTTTTGTTTGGATTTGCTATTGTA
Source organism: Lachnospiraceae bacterium (assembly GCA_045543455.1). Taxonomy (GTDB): domain Bacteria; phylum Bacillota; class Clostridia; order Lachnospirales; family Lachnospiraceae; genus SIG291. The sequence goes on along the minus strand of JAZQMK010000013.1, from coordinate 20,597 downwards.
ATGTGTATAAAAAATGGGGAAACCAATGATATTGGCTTTGCTATTTTTGTAATGTTTTTTATTGTAATAACAGTTGTACTTATTAGTACAATTGTAAAAAAGATAATAAATCTTAGAACATCACTTGTAGGAGTGGAAACATACGGTCTTGTTGAAAGAGCACGCAAAGAGGAAAGTCACACGAAACGCACAAGAATAGTAACATGGTATGTGGATGTTATATTACAGGATGAGGCTGGTAATATTTTGCGATGCACTGAATGTATAGGGGAAACTTGCAAATATGGTGTTGGAGAATTTGTTCGATTGAAACACTGTAAGAATGATATAAATCTTTTGGATGTTGCAGGCGATTGGGAGGTTTCGGAAAGTCTTAGAAACAGACTTACATCAGAGCTGAATAAACCGGGAAGTACTGCTTTTATAGATTACAGTAATCCATATGGAAATAGTGACGAAAAAATAATTATTGATGGTGTAGTGTATAGAAAGAAATAATAAGAATGTTACATAAGGAAATAAGATATATGAAAAAGAAAATATCAATAGAATTTTATCATCTTGTTGTGGTAACTGTATCGACCTTGCTTATGGTTTGTTTTTTGTGCTATAATGGCGTAGTTTTTGGCTCTACTGTAGACTGGATGAGCCAGCATACGGTAATTCCGGATTATTTTAGAAATAGATTTTATGAAACTGGAGATTTGATAAGCCAATTTGCCATGAATTATGGCGCAGGGCAAAATGCATTTAATTTTACATATCACGGATATCTTAATCCAATAATTCTTATAAGCTATTTATTGCCTTTTGTATCCATGAAAAATTATGTTATAGGTGCAAGTATTGCGGTTATTCTTATAACACTTTATCTTTTTTATTTTTGGTTATTAAAAAAGAATATTTCTAACAATATAGCATTTTGTACTACATTGCTGTTTTTGTTTTCAACATCCTTTTTTTATCATTCTCATAAGCAGGTAATGTTCATGTGGTATATGCCATTTTTGATGATGGCACTTATGGGCGTGGATAGAATGTTTGAGAAGAAAAAGAGAGGTCTTCTTGTAGTATCTGTATTTCTTATGTTTATGACTAATTATTATTTTAGTGTTTCTGGAATATTAATTTTGTCAGTATATGCTATTTATCAGTTTATGACAGTGAAACCGGATTTTACATTAAAAGATTTTTTAAAGGCGGCCGGGACTTATGCACTTGCACTTATTAATTCAGCATTGCTTACAGCATTTGCCTTGTATCCTACTTTTTTGACTGTTATGAATGGTCGTCATAAAAGCGAAATCAGGGCGTCTATTGATGCTTTTAAGCTAATAATACCAGGCTTTAGTATAATAAACATAATGTATTCGCCATATGGAATGGGACTTACGGTGATTGCATTAGTGGCCATCATCTCATTTTTAGTAAGCAAAAAGAAAAATAAGGTTTTTCTGTCGACAGCTGTATTAGTGCTTATGTCATTTCCATTTATTACCTATGCTTTAAATATGTTTTTATATAACAATTCAAAGATATATATGTGTTTTATACCTGTAGTTCTTATGATGACAGCTATGTTTTTAGAAGATGTTTTTACACATAGGTTATCGGTTGAGCCACTTACATTTATTTTGACTGGTGTAGCTTTTGTAATAGCTGTATTTACAGACAATGAGCTTGTGTGTATTGTGTTATTTGCTATTGATTTTATAATGGTAATGGTACTTTTGCTACTTTCAAAAAAATGCCAGAATAAGCTTATTTTTTTTGTTCCGGTGCTTTTGCTTGCGGCAGTAATTACATTTGCAATAAGCACTACTGCTGATATAATAAAGACGGATGTTGCTGATGAAATGTATAATTCTGATAAAAAAAGTGTTGTTTGCGATGTGTTAAAGGATGAAAAAAATATATATCGAAGCAATGATTTAACACATACATATTGGACCTGTAATTATATATACAGTGATAATTTCTTTCAAACAGGAATTTATTCTTCTGTATACAACAAACAGTATAACTATTTTACCCATCATACTATAAATTTGACAAATATGATGGTAAATGATATTGCTACAGCCAATGCCAATGATTGGCTGTTTGACAGATTTATGGGTGTAAAATACATTTTGGCAGACAAAACTTCTGTACTTCCAAGGGATTATAAGCTTGTTAAAAGGCAAAATGACTATGCTGTGTATGAAAATAAGAATGTGTACTCAGTGTTATTTGGCAGTGATAAGCTTATGAGTCTTAGAGAGTATGAAAGCCTTTCTACGGCAGATAAGGAAATTGCCATATTAGGGTATATAGTAGTAGACGATGATGAATTAAAAGATACTTATGTTTCGCCTCTTTCTAATATAGAACCTGAATTTAAGTCCTCAGATGTAAGTATTGATACCAAAAACTTTAAGGTAGGCTTAGATAAGGATGAATTTATAACTGCGGATGTAAGCGGATTGCAATATGACAGTTACATAGTAGAAATTACATTGAAGGATTATCCTAAGAAGAAAAGCTATATAGCGGTAAATGGCATATACAATGGACTTTCTTCAACAGATAATGCATTTCCAAAATCAAATATGACCTTTAGCTATGTAGTTACAGCTAACGAAAAAATAGATAATTTAAACATACATTTTTATGAAGGTGATTATTCAATACAGGATATTAATTGTTATGGCTTTAATTCTAAGGATATTAATCTTTTAAGTGAAAATATCACAAAATCTAGTGATGTTAAATTGATTGATGACAATATAATTACCGGCACTATTACTATGGAAAATGATGGATATATAAATCTTACAATTCCTTATGAAAAGGGATTTAAGCTGTTTATAGACGATAAAGAGGTTCCTTGTGAGCAGACAGATTCTATTTTTATAGGAGCATACATTTCGAAGGGTACCCACAACATCCGCCTAGAATATAACACTCCGGGACTTAAATTTGGTATTATTGTCTCGTGTTTGGGTGTTTTGCTTCTTGCGGGAATTATAATTAAGGAGTATTATGAAACCAAGAACTATAGAAGAAGTGCGTAATTTAAAAAAATATGATGAATTCACATATGTAACCAGAGGCGCTACCTACAAGGTTATGGAAGATTATGATAAAGTAAATAATCAAGTGTTAGTGTGCATGTACAAAGATTTTACCCATGGTGGTTTTGATGAATCAGATACATATTATCTAAGTGAAAAAATGATTTGTGAAGGCTTAAAAATAACGCCAGATATGGAAAATATGGATTACTTTGTTAAGAAGTTTGAGGAGTATTCAAATTCTTCAAAAGAGTTTTTGCCACCACCTGTAGAAGCTGATTTAGGTAAAATGTATATTTGTTATAGGAATAATGGATATACAGTCAATGATAAGCTAAGGTGTCTGCTTGAACGATTTTCTAAGATGCCAGAGGCGGATGTTAGGATTATTGCAGATTATTTTGCAAACACGGTAGGACCGTATCTTTCTGATGTATGTGGTGTATATGCTGCATTGTATAGAGAATCTAAAGTGGAAAAAATAGATGAAACAGTTATCGATATATGCAAGAAAGCATTTAACTGGATAAACGAAGAAAGCATTGAATCTGCATTGAAATTTTTGTGCTGGTATTGGAATCGATAAAATATTCTTTAGAAGTGTGGGAAAATATAATGAACAAAAAGAAACGAACAATAAAAGCTATAATAATATCTATAATAATAGTTACAATAGCAGTATATGCACTTATAATAGGTGTTGTAATCCGTGGTAAGGAAAAGGCTAAACCAGTAGTTGACATTCTGGTAGAAGGAGAATGGTACCAACAAGTGGAAGGAAGTTGGCGAATACATAGTGATGTACAAATGAAATTTAATGCAGATGATGAGACATCAAGTTTTGGTTAGTTTAGACCAAAATATGTGGTGCTTGGCAATCAGATTATATCATATGGCATTCAGAATGTATTATTTGGGATTAGTACAATGGGTTTATTGGAAATCAAAGAGGTTAACAAGGAAAAGCTTGTGGTTTGTGATGGACTAGAGACATATACATATATCAATAAAAAATATGTTGTCGGAGAATCTAAATATAGCGGAGAAGATAAAGATATATATAAATTACTTAGAAGCATAGGCTGGGGGCATTCTGGTAATGAGCAATTAATTGTTTTTGGTGAAGATAAAGTGTATGAGTATACAACTTTAGGACAGCTATATGGAACATATAAGTATGAATATATAGGTGAAAGAACTATTGCAATTGAGTATGAAGGTAAAACAGAGTATGTTACTATTGAAGAGATTAGTGAAGAAGAGATTGTATTTGGCGTAAACGGTAAAAAAATAGAATATCCGGCTAAAAAGTTTTTGTATCGTTAGTCTTAATCACAAATTGTCAAATATAAAGGCAGAGGAATTGACTTTGTGGCAAGGGCGATGCCGGTAAAAGACGAGGAATGGTTCGAAAGATATGAATAATAGTGAAAGAAATTATGGTTTAGATTTAGTTAGAATATTTTCTATGTTTGGAATAATAGGACTTCACATTACCTATAATGGTGGAATGTTAAAGGTGTTTGAGATACAGTCTTTTAGTTATTATGTGCTATTATTTTTCACAACAATATTTTATACGTCAGTTAACACATTTGCTATGTTAAGCGGTTTTTTATATGTAAAAAAGGAGAATGTGAAGTATAAGAATCTGGTTGATTTGTTGGTGACAGTAGTATTTTATTGCGTTGTGATTACTGTTATATTTTATGCTTTTAATCTTTATGATGTAAGAAATGGTGGAATTAAGCTTTTAATAGGAGCGTTATGTCCGCCACTTAAAGGCAGATACTGGTATATTACTTCATATATTTTATTGTTCCTTATGATACCATATATTAATAGGCTTATTAAAAATATTAGTCAGAATGAATTAAAAAAATTGCTTTTGATATTATTTATTTTGTTATCGGTGGTGCCAACTTTAGGTTTGCTAAAGGATTTTTTTGCCATAAAGGAAGGCTATAGTCCATTCTGGCTCATTTATTGCTATATGATTGGAGCGTATATTAGGCTGTTCCCAGTGAAAAATGAGAAGAGGGCAGTGGCAGTTTTCCTTGGATGTATATTTGTGGCAACAAGTTTAAATTTTGCATTAAAGTGGGTCGGTATGGAATATTTAGACAGAGTAGTTTTAAGCGAGCTGTTTATTGGTTATATATCGCCATTTATTGTAGTGGCTGCGGCAAGTCTTATAATAATTTTTAAAAATATTTCTATAAAAAATGTAATGGGTAAGAAGTTGGTTAAGCTTTTTGCATCTGCTACATTTGCAGTATATATTATTCATGGACATATTTTGATATATGATTATGTATTAAAAGATTTATTTTTGCTTATGGACTATAATATTGTGGAAATTCTTTTGATTTTGGCAGGTTCTATTTTGGCTATATATTTATTGTGTAGTATTATAGAAGTTTTCAGAATGAAATTGTTTAAGCTAATAAGAAGGGATGTGTAATGAAAAATGGAATATAAAATTATAAGATTAGTTGACAAACCTGATATAAAAGAAGTTGCAGCTAATTGGTTTCATGAAAAATGGCATGTGCCACTAAACGCATATTTAGAAAGTATGGAAGCTTGCCTTAAGGGAAATACTGCAGTGCCACAATGGTATGTAGCGATGGAAGGTGATAGAATTATAGGTGGTCTTGGAGTTATTGAAAATGATTTTCATGATAGAAAAGATTTGACACCAAATGTATGTGCAGTTTATACAGAAAAGGACAAGCGAGGCAATGGTATTGCTGGTGCACTTTTAAATTATGTGTGCAAAGATATGCAAGAAAAAGGCATAGATACATTGTATCTTTTAACAGACCACACATCCTTTTATGAGAGATATGGTTGGGAGTTTATGTGTATGGTACAAGGAGATGGTGAGCCTGATATGTCAAGGATGTATGTACATAGATTTATAGTAAATTAACATCAAAAAATAGGAGGCGAAAGCCTCCTGTATTAATTCTGAGTATCATAATATTGTTCAAGCTGCGTTCTGCAGCGGTCAAAATATACAAATAGCTGTGGGTCAAAATGTGTGCCCATAGAGTCCCTGATTATCTCATATGCTTTATCATAAGGCATTTTTTCCTTATAACAGCGTTTGCTGACTAAGGCATCGTAAACATCTGCAATAGCCATTATACGGGCTTCTAAAGGGATGTTTTGATCTGATAAATGATTTGGATAACCGCTGCCATCCCATCTTTCATGGTGATAGCAAGCTATATTATAAGCGATTTGTACAAAGTTTTTGTCTTCAACACCATCAAGAATATTTTTTACAATATCGGCACCCTTTTGGGAGTGAGTCTTTATTATATTGTACTCGTCATCGGTAAGACGACCATTTTTACGAAGAATGGCATCATCAATGCCGATTTTACCAAGGTCATGCAAAGGTGCATACTTGATTATGGCATTGTAATTTACATTAGAATAATTAAAAATATTGTCCTTTTTAATCTCTTCAATAAGAAGCTTTACAACATGGCTGGTACGGAAAATGTGACCGCCTGTATTGGTATCGCGGTTTTCAACCATATTCGCCATGGTAAATAATATTTTATCTTGCATAGCAAGAATATGAGCAGTTTTTTCGTCAATTGTTTTATTTAGTTCATGGTTGTACTGGTTAAGCAGGTTGATATATTTTTGCTGATTAGTATCATCGATGATTTCAATCAGATAACCACGTTTTTTATTGTTATATAGAAGTGGTTTTAATGTACATTCATAGTAAGCATCTTTGATATGATAGGTTTCCTGTAATTCTTCGTCATTAAACTGGTCAAGCTTAGATGACAATGTGTTAAAGAATGTACTAGAAGTATCTTTTATTGGAAAATCAACTCGAAGGTTTGCAAGTTCAGGAAAAAATTGTAATGCTACTGAATTACATCCGATATAATTTTTATTTAAATCAAAAGTAATATAACCATATGTACGCTGATCTTCGAGGGAATTAGCTACATTTTTCTCAATATCATACATGTTAAGTCGTCTTGACATATATAAAAGAAGCCATTCGCTTACAACATAAATAAGTGGGATTATTTCAATTTTATTAAAGAATAATTTGCCGATGAGGAAAAGCAATACACTTATAGTCTCAATGGCAACCAGTACAAGCATATTTTTATAGGAAATGTTATCATTTTTAATGATGGTAAAAATAGCAAAGCCTAGTCCGGCAATAATATAGGTTGTCAGAATAATATAATATATTGTGTGCACGGGGCCATAGTTTTTATCAAGAACAGTTGCATTACCAATTTTTTCCATAGACACGCTTTTATAATAAAGCGGCAGATATTCTGTACAAAGTATGAAAATATATATTATGGTACTGATACCATATAATATAAAACGCTGTAGGCGAGATACCTTATATTTACAAAATTCAAGTATTGTTATAAAAAGACAAGGTAGTAAAAAGCAACCTCCTACATAAGCAACCTTATAGGAAAGAAGTGCCTCATCAACATTTGCTGAAAGCGCAACAGCCAAGTGCCCTAAGTTCGCTACAAATGTAAGGTAGTATATAACTGCAATATTGCTATTAGAATGCTTGTTTTGTGTTGTAACGTATATTATTAAATTAATTGTGCCAAAAATCGCCATACACATATAAAATATAAGCATAAAATCGCCTCCAGTCATATTGTTATTATATCAGATTGTGGTAGTATTTGCTATATTAAAAAGAAAATCGCTGTAAGTTATATGCTTACAACGATTTTTGTAGTTATAAATTTTAATGTGCAGTTCTTCCCTCAAATTCAAATATTAATCCTGTAAGGCAAGTGTCATCATACTTAGTACCTTTATATACTTCTTCGATTTCTACTCTGAAGGTAGCTGTTTTTCCTGAAACAACACTCATTTTAAGCTCTGATATATCGATATATTGAGGCAAAATAGTATCTTCAAGTTCAATGCTTCCCATATATGTATCGCCAAAATATAATTTCATTTTCTTAATACGGTTATTTTCAGTCCATGTTGTTGAATTTTTTGCATAACCATTTACTATACATATTTCTTTGTATATAAGCCAAGGGTAAGAACTACCGTTATAAGTTTGTGATATAGTGATGCTTTCGCCAATACCATCTCCTTCAACGCCTTCGCACCAGGTATAGTCTTTGACGCGATATTGATGAGGATCAAGAATTAAATTATCTGCACTATAGTTAATGCTTCCGTTTGATGCTAAAGTAGAAGATGCCGTAGCTGTGTGTGTATATCCCATCGTACCGCACCATGTAGAACATCCACTGGTTAATCCTTCTGAAAAACCAAATAAATATCCATTAGCATCGGGACCAGGCATAGCACCATTACTTTCTGCTTCCCATGAAAAATATTGTCCTAGTTTAACTTTATTAAATGTATAATTCCAATTAGCAGGAATAGTGTATTTTGTATTTTGTCCGGTAACGATAGGAGCATTATAATCTTCTTGGGTAAAAGGAACATCAATATAAGAGCGAAAATGTTCTCCTGTGGAATCGTCAATGGTTTCATAGGTGGGTTCTTCGCTAGATCCTTTGCTAGGTTCTTCGCTAGCTCCTTCAGTAGTAGCATTAGATGGCTTTGTTGGAGTCTGGGTATGTGTATGTGTATGTGTTTGCTTTTGTGTTGGAGTGGTAGTATATTCTTGTGTTGGGGCAGTTGTTTCTACAGGTGCAGCAGTTGGCTTGTTGTCGTTCTTTTTGATAGCTTGTTTAATAACCTTGCTGTTAAGAAGTAATAAGGCAATTCCGGCTACGGCTGCAATCATAAGCATACCTTCTAGGGCTTTACGCATTTTTGATTTTGCTCTAAAAAGGTTAGAAGCTACGGTGTTTTCTGAAATTTCTAACTGTTTAGCAATGTCTTTTTGTTTCATATCATTGTAGTAATAACCGATGACACATTCTTTTTCAGCGTCTGTAAGATTGTCATTAATAGCTTGTCTTACACGTTCTTGTTTTTCTTTGCTTAAAACAATATCCTCTGGTAAAATGTTTGACTCATCCATAATGTTGTCAAAAGTTTCACTTTCGTCTAATAGTACGTAAGAACCATTCTTTTTCAAATGAGAATAAGTTTTTCGCTTGGCAATAGTTGCAGCCCAAGGAAGGAAGCTTTCCACATTTTCCAGGTTTTTAATGTCCTTGCTAATGTCTATATATGTGTCTTGGATTATGTCTGCGATTAAATCTTCATCTTTGTGTTGGCTGTTTAAAGTGTTATTTACACAAGTATATATATATCCTCTACTTTCTTCGTATATGGTCGAGAATGCATTTTTATCGCCATTGTTGTAGTCATTGATTGCATTTTTTAATTTGTCTGTGATGTTCATAATTTTACCCTCGTTTACAAGTTTTTAATATTATTTTGCTGTCAATTACATAAAGGACGTCGTCTTTTATAGTGCCACAAATTTCAATAAACTGGCCTGCATTTATGAAAATGTGGTCTAGGGCAGCCTGGTAATCTTTGGATATTACTTTGTATTGTCTGCCTTCAGTCTCAATTATATAATAGCATATGTTTCGATTAAATGTAGGGTTACTAATAATTTTTCCTAATAATTTTATCATATGTAACCTCCTTGTTTTTTATCGTTATACCCTATAGTGTATAGTAATTTGAAAAACCTTGCAGGATTTTTGAAAAAAAATTAAAAAAATTAAAACCCGCCATAAGTTAAACTTATGGCAGGTTATGTGTTAGTTAGAAGTATTTGAAAGTCCACCGCTAAAATAGAATACTGTAGATATTGGAGTCATATATTCAGAATTTCCTTCATAGATATCTACAACTTTTAAAGTGAAATTTGTTTTTGTTCCTGGAACTACTTTAATTTTCAACTGGGATATATCAATATATTGATATTGGTCAGTGTCTTCAATTTCAAATGTTCCCATATAGTTATCTTGGAAATATAATTGGATTTTTTTTGCACGATTGTCAGCATTCCAATCAGTCTCTGATGAGTTCATTGTCATTTTTAGACATATTTCCTGATATATAAGCCAAGGTCTTGCAGGTTTATTATATATAAATTTCATATTATAAGTTGCAAAGAAATTTTCTATGCCTAGCATATCTAGTTTGGACGAAGTAGTAGTGCCTTCATATAATTCATAAGGTATTGGGTGTGTAAAATTAAAAACATCTTTTGCTTCAGAAGGAAAATGACTTGTAGGGCTAGCTTTGCCAAAATCATAATTCCAATTATCAGGTATTGTATATTTTGAATTAGTACCTGCAACTATGGTATCATTAAAATCGGCTTCCGTAAATGGAGAAACAGGATCGTTAAGCTGGTAATATTTACAATCGTTTGAGCTATAGTTTATATTTTCTCTTCCGCTAAATTCGAATAATAATCCTGTAAGATAAGTGCCTACATCGGTATTATTTTCAGTGACATCAGCTTCGTAAATTTCTTCTACTTCAAATATGAAAAAAGTGCATTCATAAGGAGCAAATTTAATTTTAAGATCAGATATATCTATGTATTGTGGTAACATCGTATCTACAAGTTCTATGCTTCCGATATACTCTTTTGGCATATAATCGTTACATAAGTATACGTTCAGTTTTTTAGCACGGTTATTTTGCTTCCAGGTAGTTTCGTCTTTAGCATAACCATTTACTATGCATATTTCACGGAATATAAGCCAAGAGTCAAGATTTGAAGTGAATTGTACTCCTATTTTAAAATATTCGTTCGTTCCGTCAAAACCTGCATCCGCACGATAATAGGAAGATTTTGAACCACGGAGAATTTCATTAGAAAAATTCATATATTCGTTATAATTAGGGTAGTACTGGTAACCAAATGTCTCGAGAATATGTGGTTCCATAACACCTTTGCATTTCCTACATAAATCTTCGTTAGTTAATCCTGATTCAAATCCAAATAGTGTTCCATTAGGGTCTGGAACTAGAATATTTTTGCCATCCTTTTCTTCATATGACAAATATTGTCCTAACTTAATTTTATCAAATGTATAATTCCAATCTTTTGGAATAGTATATTGGACATATTTATCAGATGTTAAAGTTTTATTAAAATCTTCTTTTGTAAATGGAGCTCCTGAAAAGTAGTCTGAATAGTGCTCGCCTGTAAGTGTAACAGCAGTGGTTGGTTCTTTTGTGTCTTCGGTTGTGTTAGCAATAATGTTTTGTGTTTGTGAAAATGAAGCAGTAGGCTTATTATCCATACCATTTTTAACCGCTTTTTTAATAACCTTGCTGTTTAGAAGAAGTATTGCTACTGCAGCAACGGCAGTAACTATTAGGACGCCTTGTAAGGCTTTGCGCATTTTTGATTTTGCTCTAAAAATGTTAGAAGCTACTGTACTTTGTGGTATCTCTAATTTTTCCGCAATGTCTTTTTGTTTCATATCGTTGTAGTAATAACCTAAGACACATTCCTTTTCAATGTCTGTCAGATTGTCATTAATAGCATGTCGTATATGTTCTTGTTTTTCCTTACTTAAAACAATATCCTCAGGAAGCGTATTTGTAATATCTTCAAGATTGTTGAAATTTTCATCCGATTCTAACAATACATAGGTACCGTTTTGTTTTAAATAAGAATAAGTTTTTCTTCGTGCGATAGTTGCTGACCATGATAAAAAGCTTTCAGCATTATCAAGCTTTTTGATGTTTTTGCTAATGTCAATATATGTGTCTTGCATTATGTCGGCAATTAAATCTTCGCTTTTGTTTTCATTGTTTAATGTGTTGGATATGCAAGTATATATGTAGCCGTTGCTTTCATCATAGATAGTAGAAAATGCATCTTTATTACCATTGTTATAATCGATAATTGCGTCTTTTAGTGTATTAGTGATATTCATATTTTTTCCCGTCCTTTAAAACTTTTTAGTATTATTTTGCTATTAATAACATATATGATATTATTTTCTACATTTCCATAGATTTCAATGAGACGACCTTCATTTATAAAAATATGGTCTTTGGCTGCCTGATAATCTTTAGATATTACCTTAAATTTTTGATTATCAGCTTCAATCATATAATAACATATATTGCGGTGTAATGTAGGGTTACTAATAACTTTTCCTAATAATTTTATTAGCATATGTAACCTCCTGTATTTGGTCTTATACTATATAGTGGGAAAAAAATTCATAAATATTGCAAAATTTATTAAAAAAATTAATAAAGTGTAGGGATTGTAAGTCTTGTTTTTATTTTGGAAATGTTGGATAATATGTATATATAATTAAAAATGGAGGTAATTATGTTATTTTGGATTTTAGTAATTATTGCACTTGTTGTCAGTGCAGTAGGATTTTACAAGTATGTGTATTTTATTTCCCTTGGTTATGGATTTTCCATTGCGGCAATGGGCATAGCAATGCCACTTATGTTTATGGATGATATAAGCTTAGGAACATTGCTTACATCTATTTTATTTATTGTATATGGCTGTAGATTGGGAGGATATCTTCTTGTAAGAGAGGTAAAGAGTGCATCATACAGAAATACAATGAAAAAAGAGATTAAAGATGGTAAGGATATGAAAATGGTTGCTAAGATAAGTATCTGGGTATCCTGTGCACTACTTTATGCATGTCAGGTGTCACCGGTGTTTTTCCGTTTGCAAAATGGCGGGGAAACTGATGTGGTATGTATAGTTGGTGCAGCGATTATGCTATGTGGTATCGTTTTAGAATCTATGGCTGATTTGCAAAAGTCTAAAGCAAAGGCAAAGAATCCTAATCGTTTTTGCGATAGCGGTTTATACAAGATTGTACGTTGTCCAAACTACTTAGGCGAAGTATTATTCTGGACAGGTGTATTTGTATCCGGTGTAAATGTTCTTGAAGAAGCATTACAATGGATAGCAGCGATAATAGGCTATGTATGTATAGTATACATAATGTTTGGCGGTGCAAGAAGACTTGAGATTCGTCAGAACAGAAATTATGGCAAGGATCCTGAATACCAGACATATGTGAAGAAAACACCAATTTTACTTCCTTTAATACCTTTGTATAGTGTGGAAAAATATAAATGGTTGGTCGGATAACAAAAAGCTTAGTCATTGCAGACACATTGACTAAGCTTTTTATGCCATAAAAAATAGTTAAAAAATTTTTGAATTAAGTGTAGTTTTTTTGAATGAATCTTTAGTATATATATGAAACGTATTTATGTTTCGGAAAGTGAGGTAATTGATGTTAGATGAAGAAATAATTGAGTTATTTTTTGAACGCTCCGAACAAGCGCTTAAGGAGTTGGAAGAAAAGTACGGCAAGCTGTGTGTGCAGACTTCATATAACATTTTAGGTAATTTTTCAGATGCAGAAGAATGTGTCAATGACAGTTACTTAGGCGTATGGAATGCCATACCTCCAACGAGACCTAACCCACTGCTTACATTTGTTTTAAAAATTGTAAGAAATTTATCTCTTAATCGTTATCACAAAAATAAGGCGTTTAAAAGAAATAGCTCCTATGATTTGGCAGTAGAGGAGCTGGCAGATTTTCTGGCGGCACCGGAAAGTATTGAAAGCATAATAGAAACTAATGAGCTCACAAGAACAATAGAAGAGTTCCTCAATACCTTAAATGAGCAAAACAGAGTTATATTTATGCGTAGATACTGGTTTTTTGATGATTACGATTTAATAGCTAAAAAAGTGGGTATTTCGCAAAAAAATGTGTCAGTAAAGCTGACTAGAATAAGAAAACAGTTAAAGATTTATTTAGAAGAAAGGGGCACTTATCTATGAAAGAAAATAAGATGGTAGAAGCTATCGGCAAAGTAAACGATAAGTATATTAATGAAGCAATAAGCTATAAGCCAAAGAATAAGATTCGTTATATTGGTATGCTTGGAATGGTGGCAGCAGCGTGTTTATGCCTTGTGGTAGGCGTTGCGTTAATTAAGAATCATAATAAGGCGAAAACAGTTGCCACAGCTAATGGAACAGATTCGGTTGTATTAATTGATATTAATCCAAGTATTGAGTTAAAGGTTAACAAGCAAAATAAGGTTGTATCTGCCACAGCTTTGAATGATGACGCCACAGTAGTACTTAATAATATGGATTTTAAAAATGTTGATTTAGACATTGCAATGAATGCGATTATCGGTTCACTTCTTAGAAATGGTTATCTTGATCAGGTATACAATGCGGTTAACATTTGCGTTGAAGATAATGATTCTGAACGAGCAACTGAGCTTGGTGAGAAAATTTCAGGTGAAATCAGCAGTCTTTTCGATGAGAATGACTTAATCGGTGGTGTTAATACACAGATTTGTACGGGAGACGAAGATATAAAGAAATTAGCTAAGGAATATGGCGTGTCAGTTGGTAAATTAAGATTGGCACAAAAAGTAGCTCAAAATATGGGTATGGAACTTGAAATTGCAGTTGAACTTTCAATCTCTGAATTATGGGATTTATTGGATGCACAAGGAACAATTATATCAAAGGAAGAAGCTTTGAAAATTGCAGTAGAAGATGCAGGTGTTACTTTAGAGTCAGTGACTGTTGTTAAAAATGTAATTAAAGAAAAGGCCATAGCATTTATCTATGATATTGAATTTACAGTACCAGAAAGTAAAGTGTATAAGTATAAAATAAATGCTTGTGACGGCTTTGTTATAGAAGGCGAATATGCATTTATAGAAGTTGAGACACCAGAACAGGATGCTGAAGAAAATATAGAGGAAAGTACTAAAGAAGATACACAGGAGGCTACAACTACAGTACAGCCACCGGCACCACAGCTTACAAAGAAGGAAGCGTTAGCAGTAGCTTTAGCAGATGCAGGCGTTTTAGAAGATGCAATTAAGCTTGAAGAATTAAAGCACAAGCCACGTGAGAAGGAATATTATATTGAATTTAGCGTGGGAGCATTTGATTATACTTATGTGATTAATGCTGTAGACGGAAGCGTTGTAGACAAAAATGTTGTTGAAAATGTAGTTTCAGATGAAACAAGTGAAGTGATTACTGCAAATGATGCACTTAAGATTGCGTTAGAAAAAGCGGGAGTTGAATTTGCAAGCTTAACAAAATGTGACATTAAGTATACAAACAAACGAGAAGGCGCAGAATATAAGGTGCATTTCCACGTAGATAAGGTACACTATGACTACACAATTAATGCTGTTACAGGTGAAATTGTAGAAAAAACAACACCGGGCTTGCCTCACGAACAAGAAGGGGTAAAACCGGTAGGCCCTGCAGCAGGTAAGACAGAAGGTCCTAAGGCGGAAGTTGTAAAAAAACCAACGCCTGGAAAGGATGATACAAAAGTTACAATTACTTTTGATAAAGTAATAACTGAATAAATGTTTCCCCTCTTAAGAACATCGCTAATAGGGCGGTGTTCTTGCATTTTATTCACTTAATACTAGTATAAATGGGTTTAGTGTGGTATAATAAATAGATTGAAAGGATGGTGGTTTTATGAGGAGAAAAGATAGAGAAGTTAAAGATATTAATATAATTGAAAAGATATTAATACAGTGTAAAACTGCCAGTCTTGCCATGATTAGCGATGGTGAACCCTATGTGGTACCATTAAGCTATGGATATGAATGGGATAAAGATAAGTTGATTTTATATTTTCATTGTGCTAAGGAAGGCAAAAAGCTTGATGCACTTAAAGTGAATAACAGAGTGGCATTTAATGTATGTAATGAGGGGACACCTATATATGCAGATACACCATGCAACTCAGGATATTATTATTCTAGTGTAAGTGGAAAGGGAAATGCCTTTTTGGTAGAAGATACAATGGAAAAATGTCATGGATTAGAGTTGATTTTTTGCCATCAGGCAGGAAGATGGATTCAATTTAATGAAGAACAGGCACAAAGTGTATGTGTGTTTAAGGTTATTTCAACAGAATTTACAGGGAAGAAGAAAGATAGACCACCCTCGAGAAGCGAAATAAGAATTTGCTAAAATAATTATAAGAGAGAGGTTTGTTATGGATCATATTCAAAATTTTTATGTAGAAGAGATTGTAGAAGTAATTCGTGAAACTAAAGATATAGATGAACTTGTAGAATTACTTAGTGATTATCATGAGAATGATATTGCGGAGGCATTAGAATTTCTTACAAAAGAAGAACGTGAACGTTTATATGAGGCGTGGGGTACAGAACATGTTTCTGATGTCTTTTCTTATTTAGAAGATGCAACGCCATATATTGAAGAATTAGAACTTGAGACGGTTGCGGAGATTATTGAAAACATGGACTCTGATGATGCGGTAGACATCTTAGAGAGCATGGATGATGAGATGGAAGAAAAATTAGTAAGTCTTCTTGATGATGAAGTTAGTCGTGACATCAGACTTATTCAGTCTTATGATGAAGATGAGTTTGGTAGTAAGATGACTACTAATTATATTTCCATTACTAAGGGTTTGACAGTAAGACAGGCCATGAAAGAAATGATTAGACAGGCCGAGGATAATGATAATATTTATACTGTTTATGTGTGTAATGAAGATGGCTCTTTTTATGGAGCAATGGATTTAAAAGATCTTATTGTGGCCAGAGAGCATGTTGATCTGGAAGAGTTTATAAGTCAGGCATATCCGTATGTATATGATACAGATAAGGTGTCGGATTCCTTAGAGACAATTAAGGACTATGCGGAAGATTCAATTCCGGTATTAGATAGCAAAAGACGTATTTTAGGCGTTATTACTGCACAGGATATTATTGAAGCCGTGGATGATGAAATGGGTGAAGATTACGCCATGTTAGCCGGTTTGACAGCGGAAGAAGATTTGTATGAACCATTAAAGGATAGTATGAAAAAACGTCTTCCATGGCTGATCGTACTACTAGGCTTAGGTATTGGCGTGTCAGCCGTTGTAGGCATGTTTGAGGCTGTTGTAGACCAGATTGCAGTAATAGTATGCTTCCAGTCTCTGATACTTGGTATGGCAGGTAATGTAGGTACGCAGTCTCTTGCTGTAACTATCAGAGTACTTATGGATGAAAACTTGAAGCGTTCTCAAAAGTTTCATCTGATATTTAAGGAAATAAAGGTAGGTCTATGTAATGGAATGCTTTTAGGCATTATTTCATTTGGGTTTATAGGTCTTTATGTGTGGCTGGCAAAGGGGTATACTTTTACATTTTCTTTTGCAGTATCAGCCTGTGTAGGTATTGCGTTACTTATAGCAATGCTTATATCAAGCATGGTAGGAACAATGGTGCCTATGTTATTTAACAAATTAAATATTGACCCTGCAGTAGCATCAGGACCACTTATTACAACTATCAACGATTTGGTGGCAGTTGTATCTTATTATGGCCTTGCATGGGTGCTTTTGATAAATCTAATGAATTTGGCATAGTCAGGTAGGAGAAATGATGTTATGAAAAAGAAAAAAGAAATTTTTGATGTAGATAGTGCAATGCTTGAGGCGTATCCTTGTATAAAGGAAGCTAACGATTTGATATTTGATAAACCTGAATATGAGATAATGCCGGATATTGAAGGTATTGATCTTGTAGGAATGATTGCCGGTGTTAAAGAAGGCGAGATGGAAGAGGTAAGACATTGTGACCATACAATTACTATAAGCCGAACTGTTAATGACAAGGTTTATATTATTTTTAACTGGGCCGAATGTTACGATGAGCATTGTAATTGGATACTTATCGACAATCTTACTATTGGCAATCTGGTACTTAATTATAACAGGAAAAAATGCATATATGATTGTCTGCATATATTTGAAAAAGATGATGTGTGTGTGATTTTGGAAAGCTTTAACGATAAAAGCTATGTACAGATAAAGCCTGCAGAGGTTGAGAAAATGATAAAGCTTAAAAAATAGGTCGAAATGTGCGATATTTATAACTTGCATATTTTGTGATAAAAGATATAATAAAAAGGTAAGTGCAATGAGAAAAAGATATGAAGATGTAGTTGAAAAGCTTCTTAATATTCCAAGAACTAATAAACCACCACTTGAACATACTAGACTTTTGTTGGAAAGCTTAGGTGTAAATATGACAATGCCTAACATAATTCATGTGGCTGGTACTAATGGAAAGGGCTCTGTATGTTCTTATGTCAGCAACATTTTAAGGGCAGCAGGTTATACAACAGGGGTGTTTACATCACCACATTTAGTTCGTATTAATGAGCGAATTTCTATTGACGGAATAGAAGTGTCTGATGAAGATTTTGTAGAAGCTTATGAAAAGGTAGAAGAAGCTGTTGTGGGTCTTGGAGATTATGCATATCCTACATTTTTTGAATATATTCTTGCTATGGCGATGTATATATTTAAAAAAGCACAAGTGGATTATATTGTATTAGAGACGGGACTTGGTGGCAGGTATGACCAGACAAATGTATTTATCAAGCCACTTGTTAGCATTATATGTTCTATAGGTATTGACCATACAGAGTTTTTAGGAGATACAATTGAAGCTATTGCTACAGAAAAGGCAGGTATTATTAAGCCTGGGGTACCGTTGGTGTTTTATGATAACCAACCGTCAGTATCATATATATTTGAAAGTACTGCTAAGTTAAATGGTGCAGTATTTTACGGCGTGAAACCGGATATGGAGTCTGTAAGAAAGGATAAAGGAAATATTTTCTTTAGTTTTGAAGACCATATATACAGGCTTAATACTATGGCAGAGTATCAGGTTATTAATGCATCCTTAGCAGTTTGTGCAACGAATCATATTATGAATATTGCTAAAGAGCATATAGAGGAAGGCCTTTTAAATGCTTTGTGGAAAGGTCGAATGGAAGAAATTATGGACTGTGTATATATTGACGGAGGACATAATGAAGATGGAATACAAGCATTTATACGTTCTGTAAAAGGTATAGAAGGCAGTAAAAAGCTACTGTTTTCAGCTGTAAAGGACAAAGAATATACAAAGATAATTCCTATGCTTTGTGAAAGTGATTTATTTGACAGCTTTGCGATTGCCCCTCTTAAAGGATATAGGGCATTATCTAAAGAGGCACTTTATGAGGAATTTACAAAGAGTACTGATAAAGAAGTACAGGCTTTTGACAGCGTATGGGATGCATTTTTGGAATGTGTTAATAATAGAAAAGAAGATATGCTGTTTTGTGTAGGCTCATTGTATATGGTGGGAGAGATTCTAGAACAGAAAAGAGGATAATTATGATAAATTTTGATGAAGAAATTACAAAGTTTCAGCCAAGTCTTGAACTTGAAGAAGCAGAAGATGCAATATATAGAAATGATGTGCCTGATGTTATGGATGTCATTGAACAAATGTTGAAGAAAGTAAATGAAGAACAGTAGGTGTGAAAAATGCGTGATACAATTGTAAAGCATTCTAATATGTATTACAATCAGGGATTAGAGCAGGCTAAGGTAAGAAATCTTTCGGGGGCTGTGATAAGCTTAAAGACCAGTCTTAGAATTAATAAACGCAACATAAAAGCGCGTAATCTTTTGGGGCTTGTTTATTACGAAATGGGTGATGTGGTTGAAGCTCTTATTCAATGGACCATAAGTAAGAATTATAAAAAAGAGAAAAATTCAGCAGAAATATTTCTGAAAAAGGTGCAATCAAGCCCTAATAAGCTAGATGCCTATAATCAGGCCATACGTAAATACAACATATGTCTTGATTATGTAAAAGAAGAGAATTATGATGTGGCTCTTATACAGCTGCGAAAAATTGCAGGTGCATTTCCTAATTTTATAAAAGCTCAGCTTTTGCTGGCACTTCTTTATATTAAGAACGAAGAGTATGCAAAGGCTAAAAAGCTCGTAAGGAAGGTTTTGCAAATTGACAAGGGCAATATCTTAGCAGCTAAATATGAAGCAGCAATAGATGATTACTATGCATATTTAAAAGAAGTCAAGGCTGACAAAAAGAAATTTAAAGATAAGGAAGAAAAAAAGCCACTTAACGGTCATGATGTTATTGTACCTAAGGGTTCCTACAAAGAGCCTAGCAATGGTGCCATGAATGTAATTAACATTTTGCTTGGCGTGATTATAGGTGCAGCGTTGGTGTGGTTTCTAATAGTTCCTGCAAAGCTAAAGAGTAGTAGTGCCAATGAAAATGACATAGTAAAACAATATAGTGAAAAGTTGTCTCAGGTTAATGCAGAGGTTGTTGTTCTTACCAACGAAGTGGACAGGCTTAAAACAGAAAACACAAATCTTACGGAGATAAAAGAAGATTCCTATAAAAATCTTGATATATATTGTGCCATTTTAAATGCAATGGCGGCATATAACCGTAATGACTATGTTTCGGCGGCAAAAGAGCTTATTGATATTGATGTAACTACCATAGAACTTGAAAGCGCAAAAAATGTATATAATTTCGTATGGGGCAAGGCATTAGTGCCTGCGGCGAACGATTTGTATAATGAAGGCGTAGCTAAGTATAATGCAAAGGATTATGAAGCAGCAGCTAAGAATCTTGAATTGGCGAGAAAGCTTAATGATACAAAATATGAAATTGCATACTATTTAGGACATACTTATTTAGCG
>JAZQMK010000012.1:0-22728 GCA_045543455.1 Lachnospiraceae bacterium | reverse complement strand
AGTACAAACATCTAGCTTCCGTTCTATCTTTTCAGATAGTTTACTGTTTTTAGGTTGTCAACTTTTTGTTGACCGTTCTTTGAATTCTATTTAGAATTTTCAGGTTCGTCTTAGTATTTAGTTATCAAGTTCCTTTTGCTGACTTAATTGGGTCAGCTTGATTATTCTATCACGACATGCAAAATATGTCAATGATTTTTTTCGATAATAAAACCACTTTTTTTCAGTGGTTATTATCCAACGGAGAGGATGGGATTCGAACCCATGTGTCCGTTAAGACAAACGGTTTTCAAGACCGCCCCGTTATGGCCGCTTCGGTACCTCTCCATCAACTTTATTAAGTTGTATCGCTTTCTTTCGTCAGCGACATTTGTTATTCTATCATCATTTTTTGTATCTGTCAACACTAATTTTTATTTTTTTTAAACTTTTTTTCAATCGTCGTCAAAATGGCATTTTTAAGCACTTTTGAGCTATACTTATATCCTCTGGTGTGGTTATTTTAATATTAGTATAAGCTCCTTGAACCATTTTTATACATGCATTGGAATAATTTTCTACAACCTGCGCATCATCAGTTATATTTATAAGAATATCCGATTGCATCATTTTATCATAAGCTATTTTTACAAGCTCCACATCAAAGCATTGTGGTGTTTGCACCTGCCATAATGTATTTCTGTCAGGCGTATCAATTACCATTCCATCAGCAGCAACTTTCTTTATAGTATCTTTTACAGGCATTCCTACCACTGCTGTTTTATATAATTCAAGATTTTCTAAACATCTTTTTAATATAGCATCATCAATCATAGGACGTGCCCCATCATGTATAAATACATATTTATACTCTTGCGACGAAATTTGCGCAAGAGCATTGTATACCGAGTTATATCGTTCTTTTCCACCGGTAACTATGGCTTTTACCTTTGTAAGCTTATATTTTTCAACAATTTCTTTCTTACAATATTCTTCATCTCCACTGGGAACTACCAATATTATATCATCTACAAAGCTACTTTGAAATACATTTAAGCTATAGTAAATTATCGGATGTCCATTTACCTGTATATACTGTTTGGCAACATTGCTTCGCATACGTTTTCCACTTCCTGCTGCCAATACTACGGCTACTGTCTTCATATTATTTTTCACCTAATTTCAAATTTGGAATAGCATTCAAGTCTAAATCCGCTCGTTTTCCTTTTATATAATCATAATATCCCGCCACACCTATCATGGCAGCATTATCTGTGCAATATATTCCTGACGGCATATAAAATTCTATATTCTTTTTATTGCAGGCTTCCTGCATCGCAGATCTTAACGCTGAGTTAGAAGCTACACCGCCTGCAATTGCCATTTTATCAGTTTTTATTTCATCAATCGCGAGCATCGCTCTTGTAACCAAGGAATCTACAACTGCTTTTTGAAACGAAGCAACTAAATCAGCTTTATTGATTTCAATGTTTTTCATATCGCATACATTAATGTGATTAAGTACTGCTGATTTTAAACCACTAAAGCTAAAATCATATACTGAACCATCTATTTTAGCCCTTGGAAACTCTATTGCATCAGCATTACCTTCTTTAGCTAATTTATCAATTTTAGGTCCTCCTGGATATCCAAGCCCCACTGCTCTAGCAACCTTGTCATAGGCTTCTCCTGCTGCATCGTCTCTTGTTTTTCCTAAAATTTCATATTCACCATAATCCTTTACATTTACAAGGTGTGTATGTCCGCCTGATACCACAAGGCATATAAATGGCGGTTCTAATTCTTTATTTTCTATATAATTGGCACTAATATGCCCTTCTATGTGATGTACTCCAACTAATGGCTTTTTCAACGCATATGCCAATGATTTTGCAAATGCAACGCCAACAAGCAAAGCACCTACAAGTCCTGGGCCATAGGTTACAGCAATGGCAGTAATATCATCAAAGGTTACTCCGGCCTTTTTTAGTGCCTCCATTGTTACCTGATTAATCTGCTCCATATGTTTTCTTGATGCAATTTCAGGTACAACACCGCCGTAGAGTGTATGCAAATCTATCTGCGACGATATTACATTTGACAGTACTTCACGGCCATTTTTTACAACTGCTGCCGCTGTTTCATCACAGGAGCTTTCTATTGCCAATATTAAAATATCTTTATTTTCCATTTAATTCTCCATTTCTGAGCGACTTATCAAGAAGAGGCGACGCAAATATCAGATTTGCCAAAACTATTCACCTTTTATTGTAGAACTTTGCGCAAGTCCCCATGAAAGTATTTTCCAGTTGCCATCTATATCCTGGCGTAGTTTAAAATCCATATAAGAGGCAGTGAATTTTTTATTTTCTTTTACATAAAATACAGTTTTAACAGTGCAGTAATTAACTCCTTCAATTGTTAAATACTTATTATCTGCCGCTCTTTCTATTATACAGTCGTTTATTGTTTTTTGTGTTTGATTATATAATAAAATATCTGCTTTTAAAGCTGTTATAAATTCTTCTTCAGTCTGCTTTGATTTTAATTCTTCATCAAATAATTTTCTGGCTTTTTTCCCAAGTGCCTCCATCTGAGCCTCTGTAAGCTCTTCATTATAATATGCCTTAACTAAATCCGAATAAAATACAACTACAGCTCTTGGTGTAGAAGGATAATTATGTCCATCTATATTTTTAGCAATCATTTCTGCCGCATGACTGTTGCTTGTCTGTGTTTCTACAACATCTTTTTTATCCTTGAGCAAATATACATAATATGCCATAAGACCTATTAAAACAACTGCACTTAGAATTATAATTATAGTATATTTTTTATTCATAGGTACCTCCTTTATTCTTCAAAAGTCAGTGTTACACATCTTCCATCTTTTGCGATTTTTGTATTTTCAAATATATTTCTCACTTCATTTTTATAATCTTTAGGATTTGGCAATGACGGACTATAATGTGTCAGCCACAACTCTTTTACCTCAGCTTTTTTAGCTATTAAAGCCGCTTCATTCATCGTCATATGCATTTTAGCTTTAGCCTTATCATCCTTATCAAAACCACCATACATACCTTCGCATATAAATAAGTCGGCATTTTTTGCATTATTTACTATAGACTCTGTCGGTCTTGAATCTGTACAATAGGTTACTTTTATGCTTTTTCTGTCTTCTCCCATAACCATATCAGGAGTATACACTACACCGTCTAGCTCAACATTTATACCATGTTGAAGTTTGTTCCAATACATCTTATCAATACCCAATTTCAAAGCATTTTCAAGATTAAATTTACCTTTTCTCGGGATAGTTATGGAATATCCATAACAATTTACCCTATGTTTTACCTTAAATGCATTTAAAATGTATCCATTTAGCTTTATCTCTTCAGTTTCAGAAGACAGCTCTATATATTTAATAGAAAACGGAAGTTCTGGCGCAATTACCCTTAAAGCATTAACAACCTTTTCTAAGCCCTTAGGGCCAATCATTATGATTTCTTCAGTTCTATCTGCATTTGCCATGGACAGTAACATTCCCGGCAAACCACTTATATGATCCGCGTGATAATGAGTAAAACATATTACATCTATCGGCTTGGATGTAAATCCACTTTCCTTTAAAGCTATCTGTGTACCTTCGCCGCAATCTATCAAAATAGAACTTCCATTATATCTTGCAAGCATAGAAGTAAGCCACCTATTTGGCAAAGGCATCATACCACCGGTCCCTAACAAACATATATCTAACATCTTCTAACACTCCAACACCAATTAAATTTTTGTCATTATTATGGCATCTTCTACAGGTTTTTCGTAGAAATTCTTTCTTATTCCCACACTTCTAAAACCACATTTTGTATATAAAGCAATAGCTGCTTCATTGCTTTTTCTTACTTCTAGAAAAAATCGCATTATACCTGCATTTCTACCACAGGAAAAAAGATAATCCATCACTTTAAAACCTATTCCCGCATTTCTTTTATCCTGCTTTACAGCAACATTTGTGATATCTGCTTCATCTACAGCAGTCCACATACCTGCATATCCTACAACCTTTGAATCCTCTAAAGCAACAATATAAATTGCACTTTTGTCTTCTACAGCCTCTAAAAAAGAATTTTTAGACCATGGCATGGTAAAATTGTCCTTTTCAATTTCAGCCACCATATCTATATGTTCTTTTCCCATCTTTTTAAATTCAAGCATTGGCTTTCTTCTCCTCATATTCTCTTTCAGCTTGAGTTACCTTTAAATAATTTGGAACATGATCTTTTGCCTCTGACACATTACCAGCCTCATAATATTCAATAGCCAAAGACGCAACAAATGAAGCTCTTTGACGGTTAACCTGCATAGGTGCAACCTCAAATGGAGCTGTAATATTTTGTTTTATATAATCAAGATTAGGTTCGACTCCATCGCCTAAGAAATATACCTTTTCATTAAGTTCATTTAAAACAGGTACCAAATCCTTAATCTCTATTATCATCTGTGGCTTTACAATCTGGAAATCTCCATTGACAAATGTATAAACACCAGTAAATACCTGACCACGCCTTGCATCTAGCATTGGGCATATTAAGCCTGTCACTCCAGCCTTTCCATAAGCCATAGCATCTATAGTAGGTATACTAATTATTGGTTTATCAATAGCCATGGCAAGTCCCTTTGCCGTTGCACTTGCTATTCTTAACCCGGTATAAGAGCCAGGTCCTGCCGAAACTGCAATCGCATCCACATCCTTAATATCCATCTCAAGCATATTAAGCATTTCGTCTATCATTGGCAAAAGTGTCTGCGAATGAGTTTTTTTATTATTAATTGTATATTCTGCCAAAATGGCATCTTTAGTCGCAAGAGCAATGGACGCCACATTTGATGCAGTTTCAAGTGCTAATATTTTCATATCATTTCCCATCCTACATATTATCTATGGTTATCTTACGATAATCCAAACCTTTTTCCAAATCTTTTTCTATTGTAATATAAATAGTATCCTGTGGCATAAGCTCTTCTATAAGATTTGCCCATTCAACTAAGCATACACCATCGCCATAAAAATACTCTTCATATCCTATATCGTCCATTTCCCACAAATCGCTTATTCTGTATACATCAAAATGATATAGTGGAATACGTCCTTCATCATATACCTGTATTATTGTAAATGTTGGGCTATTTACATTTTCTTCAATCCCAAGTCCCTTTGCAAAGCCTTGAGTAAATACAGTTTTTCCAACACCTAAATCTCCTGTCAGGGATATGACGTTGCCTTTTTTTATTTTATTTGCAAAATCGCAGGCAAAGTTAAATGTGTCCAAAGAGCTGTTACTTTCGTAAACCATAGCCTAATCTCTCCTTACTTATACACTTCTTAAGCAATTTTACAATATCTTCTTCCTTTCCTTCAATACATCTTGCAGGAAGTATATTGGCACGATATTTCGAGCCATATAAAAATATACCTGTTGAACATTTCACTGCTTTATACACAGCATCCCATGTCAAATCAGCAGATTCACCGTTCTGGGATATATGAATACCCTCTTCATTTAATACATATTGAAATGGCTCCTTAAAACTTGGATTTAGCAGTACCTGCTTTGACGCCTTTACATATGTATTAATTGGTGTAATCAAAAGGAAAAATACACCAAAAAATATTAAAATAAGCATATAAGACTGCCATTCTTCCTTAATACTTCCATATCTTATAAGTCCAAACGCAAGACAAGCAATACCTAATATAATTTCAAACACACCGCTTATACTTCTATACTTGTGTGCAAACATATAACCTCTCATATCCTTAGATGTTATAGTAACCTCAAATGATATATCCATTTTTACACCTCTAGTCTAAAATCATTGTTAATTGTATTCTCTTTTTAGCCATATCTACATCCATAACCTTAACCTCAACGATATCTCCAACGCTTACCAGTTCTAATGGATGCTTAATATATTTTTTATTAGTCATCTTAGAAATGTGTACCAAGCCATCCTGATGTACTCCTATATCTACAAATACACCAAAATCTATTACATTTCTTACAGTGCCCTTAAGAATCATACCACTGGTCAAATCCTTCATTTCAAGGACATCAGTTCTTAATATAGGCTTTGGCATTTCATCTCTAGGGTCTCTTGCCGGCTTTTCTAATTCCTTTACAATATCTCTTAACGTAATCTCGCCTACTGACAGTTTTTCTGCCATGGCACTTACATTGCCTATTTTCTTTTCTAAGCCACTAATCTTACCAATCTGACTCTTATCAAGACTTAACTCCTGTAAAAGTCCGTTGGCCGCTTCATAGCTTTCAGGATGTACACTTGTACTGTCTAAAATGTTGTCACCATCATAAATACGAAGGAAACCTGCACACTGTTCAAACGCCTTTGGTCCAAGCTTTGCAACCTTTAAAAATTGCTTTCTATTAGTAAATTTACCATTTTCTTCTCTGTATGCAACAATATTTTTAGCAATGGCCTTTGAAATACCTGAAATATATTCGAGCAATGATGCAGATGCCGTATTAACATCTACACCAACCTTATTAACGCAGTCTTCTACTACGCCCTCTAAGGCTTCACCTAATTTCTTCTGATTCATATCATGCTGATACTGTCCTACACCAATAGACTTTGGATCAATCTTTACAAGTTCCGCTAAAGGATCCTGCAATCTTCTTGCTATTGAAGCCGCGCTTCTTTGTCCTACATCAAAATTAGGAAATTCTTCTGTTGCAAGCTTGCTGGCAGAATATACTGACGCACCAGCTTCATTAACAATAATATATTCAACCTTTTCGTCTATCTCCTTAAGCATATCCACAATTACTCTTTCAGATTCTCTTGATGCTGTACCATTACCAAGAGAAATTAAAGAAATATTATATTTCTTAATAAGCTTTTTAATTGTTGCCTTTGCTTCTGCAATCTTATTTTGCGGCTCAGTAGGATATACGACTACTGTATCTAAAACCTTACCTGTTTCATCAACGACTGCCAATTTACAGCCTGTTCTAAAAGCAGGATCCCATCCAAGTACAACTCTGCCTGTGATAGGTGGCTGCATAAGTAATTGCTCTAGATTCTTACCAAATACTTTTATGGCACCAGCCTGAGCATTTTCAGTTAATTCATTTCTAATTTCGCGTTCAATAGAAGGTGCTATAAGTCTTTGATAGCTATCCTGTACAACAGCCTTTAACACATCATTTGTGTATGAATTATCTCTTACTATCACTTTATTTTCAAGATATGTAAGTATCTTTTCAACTGGAGCCACAATCTTTACGCTAAGAATTTTTTCATTTTCACCTCTGTCTATGGCAAGAACTCTGTGACCTGCCATTTTCTTTAAAGGTTCTTCAAAATTATAGTACATTTCATAAACAGACTCTACACTCTCATCTTTAGTACTTGTAGCGATCTGTCCTTCCTTAAATGTAATCTCTCTTATATATGTTCTGTAATCAGCATTATCCGAAACCACCTCGGCAATAATATCCATAGCGCCTTCAATAGCTTCTTTTACATTATTAACTTCTTTTTCTTCTGACACATATTCTAATGCTGTCTTTTCTAATTCTTCATTAGTCATCTGAAGAAGAATCACATTAGCCAAAGGCTCTAAACCCTTTTCCTTTGCTATAATAGCTCTTGTTCTTCTCTTTGGCTTATATGGTCTGTATAAATCTTCCACCTTTACCATAGTTAGAGCTTCTTCAATTTCTTTTCTAAGCTCATCTGTCAAAAGGCCCTGTTCTTCGATACTTGAAAGCACCTGAGCTTTTCTTTCTTCAAGATTTCTAAGATACTTTAATCTTTCATCAAAGCTTCTAAGTACTTCGTCATTTAACGAACCTGTTACTTCCTTACGATAACGTGCAATAAAAGGTATAGTACAGCCTTCATCAATAAGCTTGATTGTTGCTTCTACCTGTCCTTTCTTAATACCTAACTCTTCCTGTAAAATCTTAATTATATCCACTTTTCTATCTCCATTCTTATTCTTCCACTTTTTCTTTCTTCTTTTCTATATGTGTAAACCACAAATTACGTATTGTCATCACATAATAAAGTGCAGCTAATATATATGCAGCATGTACTATCAGCGCTATGGCGCCAAACCCCATAGAGTTTGCAAAATAATATCCTACAATACCTATTCCAAGCAATGTCCATGTAGACTTCATCGGTTTACTTATATCTTCTTTCGCAACCATCTTAGCCTGTAACACAACACATTCTGTAAAATAATATGTGAAATACATATATAAAACGGATATAACTGCAAAAAACAGCATTGCTATACTTGCATTAAATTCTTTAAAATTGAAAAATCCAGACACTACTGAAATAGCAAATATAACTAATATCCTTATCATTGATTTGAAGCATTTTCTAAATATTCTATTCTGTTCTCCGATATAGGGTTTCAATCCTACAATAATGAGAACAAATGCCACTGCACTTGTTATATTTAGTTTAAAATATTGAAGGTTTAGCGTAAAATCTATAGCCTGCAATACAATTCCCAAAAATACAAAATCCATCTTACTTTTCATAGCTATCTCCATTTTAAACATTTTTTGCTTATTATAGTATAGCAGATTATTGAAATTAAATCAACAAAATGAACAAAACCACTAAGAGATAGCTTTTTTGAAGCTATATTTATATAAACTTCAACATTTTGTTACTTTCATAATAAACATCTTGATTTTCAAACATTAATTTGCTACAATGTCATTGAAACAATTTTATTACTTAGGAGGTAAAAATCAATGGATTATCAACAACCAGAAATGTATAATGAAACACCAGGCCAGGACGGAAAAGGTATGGCTATAGCTTCTTTAGTTCTTGGTATTGTAGCTTTAGCTATCGGTTGGTGCTGTTGTATAGGTTTAATTTGCGGTATTTTAGCAATTGTATTCTCTTGCATTTCAAAAAAGAGAGACGGTCGTTTCTCTGGAATGGCTCTCGCAGGTTTGATTTTAGGCTGTGCAGGAATCGTAGGTTATATTGCAGGTGTTGCTTTCTCATTTGCTACAATGGATTTTGACGCACTTATGAATGAAATGGGCAGCGTATAATAAGTACATAACATTTTAACACACAAAAAGCTTTTGCATTACGCAAAAGCTTTTTTATTTAAACAATTATCCCCATAAATATAAGTACATTTTTTACAACAAAATGCGAAAACATAATTATAATAGCTGCATAAGCATATTTATCATCATATTTCATCCCGTGAATCCTGCCTTTAGTCATAATGGAAAGCGTATGGCTAATCATAAACCACCCATACACAACGCCACCATAAACTACTAAAGGATTGTAATAAATGCTTTTAAATATATGACCGGTTAAGAGACTTTTTACAGCTCTAGTACCTCCACAGCCCGGACAGTACAAATTCCATTTGTCGTACATAATGCAGCCTGTACTGAACCGAAATATATCAAATTTCCAAATGCTGTAAGCACCCAAAAAAAGCAATGCTGCAAACGCTAACACCCAGCCAAATATATACAAGCCCTTTTCAAAACTTAATTTCATTATTTGTTACCTGTAAATAAATAATCAATAATTGTATGTCCTAATTCAATATCATTTCCCGAAGCCATACCACAAGCCTCATTGTAGTCATATGAAAACTCTTTTTTATCAGTACTGTCATATAACATATAAGGAACTGGCGAATTTGTATGAGTTCTTACTCGAATAGGTGTTGGATGGTCAGGCAATACTAAGATTCTAAAAGCTTCACCTGATGCTTCTAGAGCTTCTATAACTCTTTTAATCACTCTTTCATCAAGATATTCTATAGCCTTTACTTTTCTTTCAACACTACCCTGGTGTCCCATTTCATCTGGTGCTTCAACATGTACATAAGCAAAATCATAACCCTCGTTCAAAAGAGCATTTACTGCTGCATCTGCCTTACCTTCATAATTAGTATGAAGAGTTCCATCTGCACCTTCTACTTCAATAACCTTCATTGATGCTCCTACTGCAATACCCTTTAAAAGGTCAACCGCTGATATCATAGCACCCTTTTTATTATTCTTTTCTTCAAAAGAAGAAAGAATAGGCTTTGTTCCGGCACCCCAGAACCATATTGAATTGGCAGGATTTAATCCCCTTGCCATTCTGTCAACATTTATTGGATGATTAGCTAAAATATCATAGCTCTTTTTCATCATTTCTTTTAAAGCCTCATCCTTTGGAAGATATTCACCAATTACTCTTCCTAAAATATCATGAGGTGGTGTAAGTGGTGTAACTTCACCCTTATCCCATATTGTCAAATGTCTGTAGCTTGTACCTACATAATATTTATAAATATCAGTTTCAAGTTCTTTTCTTACTGCTTCAATTAAAACTGCTGCGTCCTCTGTAGAAATTTCACTTGAGCTGTGATCTATAATAGTCTTTTCTTCATATGGCTTATCATCATAAGAAACTGTAACGATATTGCATCTCATGGCAACATCAGTTTCCTTCATATCTACGCCTATACTTAATGCTTCAAGTGGCGAACGACCTGTATAATACTTTCTAGGATTATATCCAAGTACTGATAAATTAGCAGTATCACTACCCGGAGACATACCCTCAGGTATTGTATGTACCATACCTACTTCTGACATCTTTGAATATTTGTCTAAGGTAGGAGTATTAGCATATTCAAGTGGTGTTTTTCCACCAAGAGCTTCTATCGGCTCGTCTGCCATACCGTCACCTAAAATAATTACATATTTCATATCCAATTCCTCTTATTTACCCATTCTGATTCTTGTAAGCATTCCGCCTGCCTTGTTAGCAGCTTCTTCAAATTCTGCTTCGCTCATAACCTCTGTTATAATAGCGAATTCATTTTTAACATCCTGAACTTTTACAAGCTTAACATCTCCAAATATTTCCTTGATTGTTTCAAACTTATCTTCTGGGTTACCTGCAAATCTTGCGAAAAATGCTTTCTTTGAGCTTGCCTTATCTGCGATTTCAAGTTTTTCTTTACTCCAGAAGGACATAATGCTTCTGCCTGTATGCTTAGCAGCATCAATAATATCAGAAACAACCGCACTAGCTGTAGGTAACTTACCTGCACCAGCACCAATAAACATAACATCGCCAACCATATTTCCATTTACATGGATACCGTTAATAACACCATTAACTGTAAATAATGGATGTTCTGGCGAAATCATAACCGGTGAAACCATTGCATATAAATTACCATCAACATTTTTACTTGATGCTAAAAGCTTAATTGAACATCCTAATTCCTTTGCATATTTAAAATCCACATCTGAAATCTTTGTAATTCCTTCTGTATAAATATCTTCATAATTAACATTTTTTCCAAAAGCAAGAGAAGATAAAATAGCAATCTTTCTACAAGCATCAAAGCCTTCAACGTCAGCGGCTGGATTTCTTTCAGCATAACCCAAAGCCTGTGCTTCCTTTAATACTTCGTCAAAGTTAGAGCCTTCTTTATCCATCTTAGTTAAAATAAAGTTTGTTGTACCATTTAAAATACCTGTAATTTCTGTAATTTCATCAGCTGTAAGCGACTGATTAAGTGGTCTGATAATTGGAATACCACCACCAACACTTGCTTCAAATAAGAAGTTAAGATTCTTTTCTCTTGCAATTTCAAGAAGTTCTGCACCATGTCTTGCAACTAATTCCTTATTAGATGTTACAACGCTCTTACCTGCATAAAGAGCATTCTTTACAAATGTACAAGCTGGTTCAACACCACCCATAACCTCTACTACAATATCAATTTCTTTATCTTCTAAAATAATATTAATGTCATGAACAATCTTTTCCTGGATTGGCTGACCTGGGAAATCTCTTAAATCAAGTACGTACTTAACGTCAATTGCCTCTCCCGCCTTCTTTGCGATAGAATCATAGTTAGTCTCTATAACTTCTACAACTCCTGAACCTACTGTACCATAACCTAATACTGCTATTTTTTTCATATCATTTCTGCCTTTCGTGTTTATTCTTTCGATAAAATCTTTACATAGCTTACGCCGCACAAATCACTTATGTCTGCAAACATTTTGTCGGAATCTCCCGACATCGGAAGCATCTCAACACTTATTGTTAAAGAAGCCATACCGTTAATAGGAATAGTCTGATGAATAGTCAAAATATTAGCCTTGTATTCAGCTATCTTATTAAGCAATCCGGATAAAAGTCCAGGTTCATCTTCAACCTGAGCAACAAATGTTATCGTCTTGCCCTTTGAATTATCTCTAAACAAGAAAATATCATCTTTATATTTGTAGTAAGAACTTCTGCTTATTCCAACTCTTTCCGTAGCCTCTTGTACGGTAGATACTTTTTTACTTTCCAAAAGCTTATTAGCTTCTACAACCTTTTGTAAAACTTCAGGCAAAGCCCTTTGTTTTACTACATAATTTTGATTCATATCATTCATTTTAATTTCCTCATTGTTTGCTTACGGCATACATTTGTATTTCATAGAAAGAATATTAACACATTTCAAATGCTTATGCAAGCATTTTATTTAATAAGTTCTAACAAATATGGTATTGCCAATTCGAAATTAACTCCGTACCAGCAACCATTTTCATCTTCCATAGTGATTTTTATGCACTCTGCTGTATAATCTGCAGCCACCTTAATTGCGCATTTCCAGTCCATACCACGCATCAATGCACCAACCATAGTGCTTGCAAATATATCACCAGTTCCGTGATAGCTTGCATCTAATAATCTGTTACTATAATAATAAAATTCATCCTTTTCCTTATCATAGCCCATAACACCTGTTGTACCCTCTTTAAAACTTACTCCTGTGAGTATACTTATTTTAGCACCAAGCTCACTTAATTTTATAAGCATTTCCTTTACGTAGGCTTCATCATATTTTTCCTTATATTCCATTCCAGTCATAAATGAAGCTTCTGTAATATTAGGAACGATAATATCTGCATGTCCACAAAGCTTAGCCATCTTTGCAGCAAATGCTTCATCAAAGGCTGGATATAATTTGCCATGGTCTGCCATAACAGGGTCAACTAATATTACATTATCCTTAGTTTTAAATTCCTTAAACATATTTGTAAGAATATCAATCTGCTCCTCTGAGCCTAAATATCCTGTGTAAATAGCGTCAAAGCCTATATTTTCATTCTTCCAATGCTTTGTTATTGGAACAATCTCCTCTGTCAAATCTTTACATGTGAAGTTTTTAAACATTGTATGTGTGGATAACACTGCTGTTGGAACAATAGCTGTTTCAACCCCCATAGCTGAAATAATTGGCAAAGCTACTGTAAGTGAACACTTACCTACACACGAAATATCCTGTACTGTTACAATTCTTTTCATAATATACCTCTTTTCATTCTTTACAAATTTTATATTTATGATTATACTTAAAATTGACCACAATAAAATAATCAATTTTAACTTTTTAAATATGGTCAGATTGGAGATTTTACATTGTTAACATATTCATTTGAAGATAAAGGTAAAGATAGCCTTTACGAATACTTATACAAACAAATTAAAAATGATATTTTATCCTACAAACTTTCCCCAAAAGAAAAACTTCCATCAAAGAGAGCTTTAGCAAAACATTTAAACATTAGTACAATAACTGTAGAAAACGCCTACAATCAGCTATCTGCAGAAGGCTATATATATTCAGTGCCTAAAAGTGGGTTTTATGTAAATGATATATCAGCAACAAAAAAACTCACATCTAAAGTAGCTACAAACGCCTCACTCACAGCTAATGATACACAGGAATATTTTGCAGATTTTACCAGTCATTCCACAGACAGTGATAACTTTCCTTTCAGTACCTGGACAAAAATCCTAAGGCAAATAATGTCAGATTACGAAAAAGAGCTTATGGTCAGATCACCCTTTGCCGGTATCCCTCTTTTACAAAATGCAATCTCAGACTATCTGTACGAATTTCGTGGTATGTCAGTGGAGCCGGAGCAAATAATAATAGGTGCAGGAACAGAATATCTATACGGCATACTCATTCAACTTTTAGGTCGCGACAAAAAATATGCCGTAGAAGATCCCGGCTATAGTAAAATCACCAGAATATATCAGAGTAACAATGTTGAATGTATACACCTTCCTCTAGATAACAGCGGAATAAATATGGATGAGCTAAAAAAATCCGATGCTCATATACTGCACATTTCTCCATCACATCATTTTCCAACTGGTATAGTAACTCCTATAAGCCGACGCTATGAACTATTATCCTGGGCTGCAAGCAGTGAAGAACGCTATATAATAGAAGATGAATATGACAGTGAATTTCGTCTTGTCGGAAAGCCAATTCCAGCATTACAAAGTATAGATTTAGCTCAAAAAGTAATATATATTAACACATTTTCTAAAAGCCTAAGCTCAACAATCAGAATCAGCTATATGGTTCTTCCAAAGACCTTAGTACCTATTTATAAGGAGAAACTAGGTTTTTACTCTTGTACAGTTTCTAATTTTGAGCAGTACGCTTTATATAAATTTATTGAACAGGGACACTTTGAAAAACACATAAACCGCATGCGTAATTACTATAAGATACAAAGAGACACTATTTTAACCTGTATAAAAAAGCAAAAGAATTATAACAAAACACTTATTAAAGAAGAAAATTCAGGATTACATTTTCTCCTTTGGGTCGACACTAAGCTTAGCGATGATGAACTTATACTTAAAGCCAAAGAAAATGGTATTAAAATCTCTTGTTTAAGCCAGTACTCTTACAATAAAGAATACGCCACCCAAAGCACCCTGCTTATCAATTATTCCGGAATCCCTAATAAAGATATCAGTAAAGCCGTAAATAAATTATTTGACAGCTTATGGTAAATAACAAAATGCTACGATAAACCCTTGGGTATCGTAGCATTTTTACATTTTACATATTAGTAACTTCGTTAAGCATTTCAATTTCCTGCTCTGTAAACAATTTATCTGCATTAATGTGAACAATAAGGCTCTGACTATCCTTTAGTACCCCTGGAAAGCACTTAGTTTCTTCGTTAAGGCAAATCTTAGGTATATCCATCATTGCGCCATCTTTAACATCAAAAATCTGTTCAACATTATCTACTTCTAATGCGATTTCCATATTATATACTTTAACGATAATCAACTGAGGATATGGACTATTAGTAACATTAGTCAGATTAAATTTCTTTTTCAAGTCAAAAACAGGTATTATAGAACCTCGCAAATTGATAATGCCCTTTATACATTCCATAGAATTAGGTATTCTTGAAACATTTTGATCCTTCTCGATTGCGCTAACTTGTTCAATATTGATACCATATCTCTCATTTTCTAATTTAAATACTACCAATTGCTTACATTCCATAGCATACCTCCTATTCTGCCGATGAACTATTAATCCATTTTAAATATGCACTTATAAAGCGATCAATATCTCCATCTAAAACTTTATCTGCTGTTCCAACCTCTTCGTTAGTTCTATGATCTTTAACCATTGTATAAGGCTGAAGTACATAGCTTCTAATCTGGCTTCCCCAGCCATTATCCTTTACATCGCCTCGAATATCAGAAATTTTTTCTGCATTTTCCTGCTGCTTTAAGAGTAAGAGCTTAGCTTTTAACATCTGCATAGCCTTGTCTTTATTCTGATGCTGAGAACGCTCATTCTGACATTGAACTACTATATTAGTAGGTAAATGTGTGATTCTAATAGCCGATGAAGTCTTATTAATATGCTGTCCTCCTGCACCGCTTGAACGGTAGGTGTCAATCCTTAAATCGTCTTCATTAATGTCAATGTCAATATCTTCCTCAATATCAGGCATAACTTCACAGGAAACGAATGATGTCTGTCTCTTTCCGGCAGCATTAAAAGGTGAAATTCTAACCAAACGATGTACACCCTTTTCTGCCTTTAAATAACCATAGGCATTAGTTCCCTTTATCTCTACAGTAACGGATTTCACTCCGGCTTCGTCACCATCAAGATAATCAATTATTTCTGTAGTAAAGCCTTTCTTTTCTGCCCATCTTGTATACATTCTAAGAAGCATTGAGGCCCAATCACAAGACTCTGTTCCACCTGCACCTGCATGCAGTGTTAATATAGCATTATCTTTGTCGTATTCTCCAGACAAAAGAGTCTGTAATTTTAAGGTCTCAAATTTATCTTCAAATTCATCAATAACAGTGCCAATCTCTTCAATCAACGACTCATCGTTTTCTTCTAATGCCATCTCCATCAAAGTATAAGCATCGTCCATAAGACCTTTTATAGCTTCAAAATCTTCTCTTGAACTTTTTAATTCCTTCAATTCTTTCATAGCCATCTGAGATTTTTCTGTATTATCCCAAAAGCTCTGATTTTCCATATCAGCTTCTATTTCTTCAATTCGCTTATCCTTAGAAGGTAAGTCAAAGTGAATCCCTCAATTCATTCATTGGTCCTTCGAAAGCTGATAATCTAAATCTAAACTGATCTATCTCTACCAAAAAATCACCTCTTTATTAATTCATTCTGCCACAGCATTGTTTATATTTCTTACCACTGCCGCATGGACATGGATCATTTGGATATACTTTCTTTGTTTCTCTCTTCTTTGGAGCTCTAACTGAAGTATCATCCTTATTAGTACCTGTGACCTTAGCAACCTGTTCTCTTTCAACACTCTGCTCAAGCTTAACATTAAGAATTAATTTAACAGTATCCTGTTGAATAGCTGCAGACATTGCATTAAACATATCATAACCATTAGCTCTGTATTCAACTACCGGATCTCTTTGACCAAGAGCCTGAAGACCTATACCCTGTCTTAACTGATCCATATCATCAATATGATTCATCCATTTTTTATCAATTACTTTAAGAAGGATAACTCTTTCTATCTCTCTAAACTGCTCAACATCATTAAATTCAGCTTCTTTTTCTTCATACATACCTATAGCAAGCTTCTTCAATTCCTGAATAAGCTCACCCTTTTTATTGATGTGAGGTATTGTATAATTTTTATCTAAAGGTAATACCTCTAAAAGAACCTCTCTAAGCTCATTGTAATCCCAGTTGTCCGGATTATTTTCTTCTCCAATACACATTTCAACAGCATTTTCAACATATTGAGTAACCATAAAGCTGATTGAATTTCTCATGCTTTCGCCGTCTAATACCTTAAATCTTTCAGCATAAATGATTTCTCTTTGTTCATTCATTACCTGATCGTATTCAAGAAGGCTTCTACGTATTCCATAGTTGTTATTTTCAATCTTCTTTTGTGCCTTTTCAATAGTACTTGAAAGAAGCTTATGTTCAATCTGCTGATCTCCAGAAACGCCCATTGCGCCAAATATACCTATAAGTCTTTCAGAACCGAAAAGTCTCATTAAATCATCTTCAAGTGAAATGTAGAAACGTGATTCACCAGGATCACCCTGACGTCCTGAACGACCTCTTAACTGATTATCAATACGTCTTGATTCATGTCTTTCTGTACCGATTATCTTAAGACCTCCAGCCTCTCTTGCTTCATCATCAAGCTTAATATCAGTACCACGACCAGCCATATTAGTTGCAATAGTTCCAGCACCGTGACGACCTGCTTCTGCAACAATCTCAGCTTCCATCTCGTGGAATTTAGCATTAAGCACTTTATGTGGAATACCTTTCTTACGAAGCATTGCACTTATCTCTTCTGATGCTTCAATAGTAATTGTACCAACAAGTACCGGTTGTCCCTTTTCCATTGATTTTTCAACATCTCTAACAACCGCATTTAATTTATCTTTACGTGTCTTATATACAACATCATCATGGTCTACTCTGGCAACAGGCTTATTAGTAGGAATTTCTACTACGTCCATACCATAGATTTCTCTAAATTCCTTTTCTTCTGTAAGAGCTGTACCAGTCATACCAGCCTTCTTTTCAAATTTATTAAAGAAATTCTGGAATGTAATAGTAGCAAGAGTCTTGCTCTCTCTGTTAACCTTAACCTTTTCCTTTGCTTCAATAGCCTGATGTAAACCATCCGAATATCTTCTACCCGGCATAATACGTCCTGTAAATTCATCTACAATAAGAACCGCATCATCTTTTACAACGTAATCCTGATCTCTAAACATAAGGCTATGAGCTCTTAAAGCTAATATAATATTATGCTGAATTTCTAAATTTTCTGCATCCGCAAGGTTATCAATATGGAAGAATTTTTCAACCTTTGCAATACCATCATCTGTAAGTGTAACTCTCTTTTCTTTTTCATCAACTACATAGTCACCTGTTTCAGTAACTTCCTCACCCATAATCGCAGCTAATTTTGTAAGTTCACCACTTGATTCACCCTTAACTAACTGTCTTGCTAATAAATCGCAGGCTTCATAAAGCTTAGTTGACTTACCACTTTGTCCAGAAATAATAAGAGGAGTTCTTGCTTCATCGATTAAAACAGAGTCGACTTCATCGATGATAGCATATTTTAACTTTCTTAATACAAGCTGTTCTTTATATACAGCCATATTATCTCTTAAATAATCGAAACCAAGTTCATTGTTAGTAACATAAGTGATATCGCATTTATATGCTTCTCTACGTTCTTCAGGTGTCATATGGTTAAGTACCACACCAACCTTTAACCCTAAAAATTCATGTACCTGTCCCATCCACTCAGCATCACGCTTAGCAAGATAATCATTAACAGTTACAATAAGTACACCTTCACCTGTAAGTGCATTTAAATATGCTGGAAGTGTTGAAACTAAAGTCTTACCTTCACCTGTTCTCATCTCGGCAATTCTACCCTGATGTAAAATAATACCACCAATAAGCTGTACTCTGTAGTGTTCCATCTCTAAAGCTCTCTTACCGGCTTCTCTTACTACTGCAAATGCTTCTACAAGAATATCATCCAATGTCTCGCCATTAGCAAGTCTTTCCTTAAATTCCGTAGTCTTCGCCTTTAATGCTTCATCACTAAGTTCTTGCATAGCTGGTCTTAATGCTTCTATTTTATCTACTAAAGGGTAAATTTGCTTTAAGCTTCTTTCACTATGTGTACCAAAAATTTTCTGTACGATTCCCATTATCCTTACCTAACCTTTTTTGAATAGTATTAATCACAATGTATTATAACATCAAATAATATTATTGTCTAGTAAATTAAAAAGGTAGCCACGAATGACTACCTTTCAAGCATATCTATATCTGATTAAAATTCTGGTTCAATAAGGCCGTATGTGTTACCTTTTCTCTTGTACACTACATTAACCTGTTCAGTCTCTGAATTAAAGAATACATAGAAATTATGTCCTAATAATTCCATCTGTACACAAGCTTCTTCAGGATCCATTGGCTTAATACCAAACTTCTTAGTTCTGATAATCTCAATCTCTGTATCATCATTAACTGCATCTTCAGTATATTCCGGAGTAAATGAACCTGCATTCTGCTTTGATTCAATTATCTTTGTCTTATACTTCTTAAGCTGGCGTTCAATAACTTCTTCCACTAAATCTATTGACACATACATATCACTGCTTACCTGCTCAGATCTAATTATATTACCCTTAACAGGAATTGTAACTTCTATCTTTTGACGTTCCTTTTCAACGCTTAAAGTTACATGTACTTCAGTATCTTCATTGAAGAATCTGTCAAGCTTACCAAGTTTATCATGGATTGCTGACTTCAACCCCTCTGTAACATCAATATTTCTTCCAGTAATAATAAAACGCATAATGTCCACTCCTATCTCCACATTTTTATAGGAAGATTTTCCTTCCTTATGTGTTAAAATCAAACTTAAATACCTGTATGTCGGAATTGAAGTTTAACTTTTAATTTTATAAGATTATTATAACACAATTTCTGTTTTTGGCAAGCTTTTTTTGTCTATAATTTTGAATTTTTTCGTAAAATCTTGTCAAGAGGAAAAACTATTTTTTAGTGGTTATTTATCATTTTCCACGAGTTTCACAAAACATATTTTCCCTCTTTACAAATTTTGTCCGTCTGAAAAAGTCACTTTTTCCTGTGGACAATGTGGATAAGTCGGTGGAGAACTTACTTTTTATTGAAATTGTGCTTTTTTCATTGTGGATAACTAAGTCAATATTATGTTTACCATCTTTGTGTAATGAACACATCTATTTTTTTCTATTCACTTTTTTGGTAATATTGCACAAAAACCACTTTCCTACACCTCTCGTAATAGTCAAAAAGTACTATTTATAGCCATAATTCATTTGTGATATAATATTTTCAGTATATAGGAGGTGTTTTTTACGAATACTATAATCATTACGGGTGCTTCTAGAGGAATCGGACGTGCCATTGCTATTAAGTTTGCAAAAGAAGGCTATAATCTATCCCTTAACTGCATACATAATAAGGATATGCTTCTTGAACTTAAAGAATATGTGGAATCAAAATTTTCCATAAAATGTCATACCTTTGTTGGAGATATTTCTTCTTATGACAATGCTCAAACATTTATAAATGAAACATTTGAAATATTTGGTAGCGCAGATGTTTTAGTAAATAACGCAGGGATAGCACATGTCGGTCTTTTCCAGGACACTACGCCGGCGCAATGGAATAAGATTATTAACACTAATCTCACTTCCATTTACAACTGTTGCCATATGACAGTTCCTGAATTCATTTCTAAAAAAGCAGGTAAAATAATCAACATTTCTTCTGTCTGGGGAATATGTGGTGCTTCCTGCGAAGTAGCTTATTCTGCTACAAAAGGCGCAGTCAATTCATTTACCAGGGCTTTAGCAAAGGAACTAGCCCCAAGCAACATTCAGGTTAATGCCATAGCCTGCGGTGCCATTGATACAGACATGAACAAATGCTTTACTAAAGAAGAACTTTTAGAACTCGCCAATGAAATACCAAGCCTGCGCCTTGGCACAGCTAACGAAGTTGCCGAACTGGCATTTGACTTAGCAACAAAGCATCCATATCTTACAGGTCAGGTTATTGGTCTTGACGGTGGATGGATTTAAATAACATAAAAGCAATACATCATCATAGATTGCTTAGAAATGAGGTTTATTATGAAATCATTACGAACTAAAGCCGCAACTAAAATGATTTTTATTCCACTTATTACTTTTATCCTATTGTGGATAGTATTATTTTTATTAGTTTGTCCGGCTATCAATTTACATTCAATAGAATTTTGTATTATGCTAATCGGAACCTTAGCTGCAAGTATTTTTGTAGCATATCTGGTATATTATCATTACAACAAAACTTACAATGTAGCCTTTGAACGTAACCCAATAAAATATGCAACAATAATCGTTGCTGTACTTTTTGTTATATATATTATTGCAGGCGCCGTATCAACACCGCTTTTTCAGGCTAAGGCATATAAAAACAGAATAAGTATAAATGTAAAATCTGAAGAAGAATTTATAACAGACATACCTACAACAAAAGACATTAGCAAAATATCCCTTATGGACACTCCAAGTGCCGCCAAATTAGGTGACAGAGTTTTAGGAACTTTGGCAGATGTTGTATCTCAATTTGAAATGGATTCTTACTCAACAATAGAATTAAACGGAGAAATTATGAAAATAGCTCCATTAAAATACGGTAGTTTTTTCAAATGGTGCTCAAACGCTGATGATGGTATTCCAGGTTATGTTTTAGTAAATCCGACTACCTCTCAGGCAGAATTTGTAGAGGTTGAAGGTGGTATACATTATGCTCCTTCTGCATATTTAGACAAGGATTTAATACGACATGTAAGACTACAATATCCTACGAAAGTATTTAACAGCTACACCTTCCAGGTGGATAATGAAAAGAATCCTTACTGGGTTCTTCCAACACTTAAATTCAACACTCCTTTAGGCTGTGAAATTCCGGAAGGCGCAATTCTTTGTAATGCAACAACCGGTCAGTGCACTTACTATAAGTTAAACGAACTTCCTGAGTATATTGATTTAGTATTTAGTGGTCGTACAGTCGAAACGCTTTATGATGAATACGGCAAATATATTAACGGTTTCTTCAACTTTAGCAAAAAAGGTATAACAATGACTACAGACGACTTTGGATATTTATGTGTAGGAAGCGATATTTACATTTACACAGGCATCACTTCAGTTGCCTCCGATGAATCAAACCTCGGCTTCCTTTTAGTCAATTCCAGAACCGGAGATTTTAACTACTATACAATGTCCGGTGCAGAAGAATATTCAGCAATGGATGCTGCTGCTGGCGCAGTTCAAAACTTCGGATATACTGCAAGCTTTCCAAGCCTAGTAAACATTGACGGAATACCTACCTATGTAATGGTTTTAAAGGACTCTAACCTTTTAGTTAAAATGTATGCACTTGTAAATGTTAAAAATTACACCATAGTTGCAGTTTCTGAAACCTTAGAAGATTGTATAGTCCAATACAAAAAAGCTGTTGTAAATGCAGGTACATCCGGAAATATTAATATAAACGATACTCAGCTTCTTAAGACAGACAACTTTACAATAACCAAAATAGATTATATAAGTATTGACGGAAATACAATAGTTTACATTAAAGGCGACAATCAAAAGACCTATAAGCAGGCCTTTAAAAACAATGAAAGTCTCATTCTTCTCAATGAAGGTGATGTAGTAAACGCAAAATATTACAACGACGATACAATAATAGAATTATATAGAAGTCGGAGGCCAAGCGGT
>JAZQMK010000011.1:0-2403 GCA_045543455.1 Lachnospiraceae bacterium | reverse complement strand
AAATCTACTATATAATTACCTATAATTCTCTGTCGGTGAAAATTCGGTTTTAAATGCCTTAAATATCCATACCAGATTTTCTTTTCTTCATCTGTCGGATTTTTTCGCATTTCTTTGGCATATTCTCTTAAATTTTCATTTAGTGGTAACGGTTTATGCCTATTCAGAATATCACCAAGTTTCTTTAGTTTATCTATTCACCGACTTACTACAATTTTATTAACTACCTCGTGGCGAAGAACTCTCCACCACCCAAGGAACATTATCAATAATATTAAATTCACATCTCGCTTGAAAGTGTATTATAATAATCAAAATAACGAAATGGTGGTCCCCCTCTCTTCGAAGAGAGGTATGCCTTTGCAATTACCTTTTCGTTTCATTTATAGATAATCAATACAATCAAACGCGAAGCGTTTCTTAATTTTCAACTTTCAATTCTCAATTATTTTAACACATTACCCTACCTATTTCAATACTCTTTCAGAATAAAAGGTCTTGACTTATGGCAAAAAAAACCTGCTACACGAATGTAGCAGGTTTTATAAAAGGGACTTGTTAACACCCTACTTCTCAATCAATACCAATCGCCGAATTCAGCATCTGGACCGTCAGTTTGAATGGAGATAGTAAGAACATCAACTATTTCGAACTCTGTAATTTCGAGTTCTGGTTTTGTGTAATTAACCATGAGTTATTTCTCCTTTCAATTATATATCTATCACAGAATATCATCGAAATCGATGTACCCGTCGCCACCTGTACCGCCAATATTGACGCCACCTGATGGTCTTGTTGTAACTACTGAAGAGTTAGTTAAAACATCGTGTATATCAAATTCTAAAATTTGTAATTCTGGTGAAATATATTTATCTTTCATAATTATTTTGCTGGCATAGGATTTACTGGAAGAGTTGTAGCTCTTGCGTATTCCTCAGCACCTGATGTCTGAATTGTATCATTTTGTGCTGTGATTGTCTGACCATCAATAATAATGTATGCGTTTGCGTAGAGTGTTTCAGCATTATCATAAGGATAATTGCCAACTACTGCACGGAAGAAATAACCACCTGTTGTGAAGTTGTAAATTGTCCAAGCAGGAGCTACAGTACAA
This sequence comes from Lachnospiraceae bacterium, assembly GCA_045543455.1. GTDB lineage: Bacteria > Bacillota > Clostridia > Lachnospirales > Lachnospiraceae > SIG291. Next base: position 1,289 of record JAZQMK010000011.1, on the reverse strand, counting down.
TTTGCGCCACCAACTGTTGGGTTAGTATTTGATTTTGAGTAAACAACACCCATTTCTGCGATGTCAGCAATTTCTTTTTCTGAACCATCAACAAGATTAAGTGTGTAGTTTTTGATGTTACCACGGAAAGCAACTCTCATAAGACCTTCATCTTTTGATTGCCATTGAACCTGAGTTGAAATGTTTTCAACTGTGATTGGGTCACCAGCTGGAGGAGGTGTTACGCCACCTTCGTATTCAATAGTTAAGTTAGAAACTTTAACAGGGTTTGATACTTGGCAGTTTCTCAAAGGTTCATCATCAATATCAATCATGATATAGTTCTTTGTTTGATCTTCTGGTAAGAAGAAAGTAGAAGTATTAAGTTCAGTATCTGCATTTGCATAGAAACGGAATCTTGCAACATCTACAAAAGCACCTTCTGTGTTTACAGTTAAACAAGAAACTGTTTTTGTTGAGTTAGCCATAAAGCCTAAATATACAGCTTTATATTGAGCTTTTTGAGCATCTGTAAAACTGTCAGGATACATTGAATCAGTATGAATAGCCACATTAACATTACCTGTGTAGCCCCAGTCTTGAACTGCACCTGCACCAATCATATCATCTTCATGCTCTAAAAGTTCGTCACTTGCATCTGCATAAACACCTGTGTTAGCAAATCTGCCAAGTAATTCAGCACAGTTTGCAGCAGACGCAGGCTTAAGATCTTCTCTATTTTGTCTGTTAAGAGTTAATGCTGTTGCATCATAAAAAGCATGGAAAGCGAAAATTGGTGAGTATCCATTTGTTTTGATTGAAATAATCGCATTGGCACATGAACCAGCGGCAACTGAAGTAATTGGATTACCAGCATTGTCAACAAATCTGACTTTGTAAGATGCGTTTGTTGTATCTGCTGCAGAAACAGATATAGAAACAACGCAGCATAACATTGACATCGCTAATACCAATGCTAAGATTTTGTTAAATCTTTTCATCATTTTATCTCCTTTGAAAATTTATTTTAATCGAGCTTATTAAGCCCAAGGATTAACAGTAATAGAACTTGTAACATAGTTAGCGTATGACTGTACTATACCAGCATCTGGAAGACCCACTGCAGCATCAGCATCAACATCAGCTGCAAAAGCGACAACGCCTTCTAAACCAGCTGTAACATAGTTAGCAGCAGATTGGATTATACCAGCATCTGGAAGACCTATAACACCGTCACCGTCAACATCACCAAAGATAACTAATGTATAAGATTTAACAAGAGTACCTTTTGAACTATCTGAGTAAAGGTT
>JAZQMK010000010.1:0-5173 GCA_045543455.1 Lachnospiraceae bacterium | reverse complement strand
TTTATCATAAATCCAACCACTGTTTTGCAGAGTTCAATTTTTTGAAGTTCACCACGAAAACTCCAGTCAGTATTTTCACCATAAGTGTTTTTATACGATAATTCCTTTACCACTTCGGAAGACATAATTGCATTTCTTATTTTTTCATCCAATGACGATATAGGAACAGATTCTAATATAAATAGTTCATCTGATAATTTGACAAATAACATTTTATACACACTCCCAACTTCAAATTCATCTCTACATTGTTATATCTCTGCACTATATTTGCTTTGTGAACGATACATGCTCCTTTATTGCTTTTTCAATTTCTTTAAGAAAATAAGTTCCTACACCATTCCCTTGTTTATCAGTTTGTATACAAAGTTCATCAATGTAATACTCTGTACCAAAATACCAATTCTTAATATGATCTATCATTAGCAGTGTACCCCGTATCAATAGCAACGTCAAAGCTATAACCTTTAAGCTTATTTCCCTACTTGTGGCTATGCCATCAAATCACTTATCATCCACAATATTATTAAGCCATATTCCACTCTTTACCATAAAGAATCCAATAATTGCTTTTATAATCTCCATACACTGTACTAAAAGAAATACTAAAGCTATTCCAAGTGTGGTATGTTTGGAAAGTATGGTTGCCAAAGGTATTACAAGCCCCCAAATAAACACGCTATCAAAGATAAATGTTATCACAGTATTGCCTCCTGATCTAAGGGTAAAATAGCAACCATGGCAAAAAGCACTTACTGGCATTATAAGAGCTGCTATTAGGATAAATGTTCTGGCTAACTCTTTAACACTTTCCTCTGTCTCATATATATTGGGAAAATACCTACCTACAATAGCCATAACCCCAGCTACTACTGCACAGCATATAACACTAAAGAATATCATTTTTCTCGCCACATCTCTTGCCTCGTCAATGAGACCAGCTCCCAATCTTTGTCCTACAACTATGGCAATACAAGAACCCAACTGAATAAAAACCACATTGAACAAGTTTGTTATAGTGGAAGAAATATTCTGAGCTGCCACTACATTTATACCTCTATCAGCATAACATTGAGCTATAACTGCCACGCCACCTGCCCAAAGCAACTCATTAACAAGAAGAGGGGTTCCTTTTACAAATATATCTTTAAATATATGTCTCGGTATAGTAAAGTGCCTGTATGCACCATTAATATATGGATTTTCCTTATGATGAGTATGGGTCCATACAATAACAATGGCAAACTCTATAAATCTTGATATAACTGTTGCAATTGCCGCCCCCTTAACTCCCATTGCAGGAATGCATCCATCTATACCAAAAATAAGTAATATGTCCAGCACAAGGTTGGTAAGCATAGCCGCAACACCTGCCACCATTGGAATGAAAGTATGTCCACACTCTCGAATGGAGTTAATATATGTCTGTCCAAAGGCAAAAGGAATCAACCCTATAATCATAATCTCCAGGTACTCTTCACCATACTTCAAAGCCAACTCTATGTCTCCAATATCTTGACTTTCAGCTAGATACAAACTTATAAGCTCCGTTCCAGCAAATTTAAACAAAAGCACTGTTATTGTTGTAATGATTATAGTGGCATACATTTTATATCTAAATGCATATTTCTGTCCCTTATAATCACCTTTTCCATAAAACTGTGTTCCAAATATTCCTGCTCCTGATACCGCACCAAATATGGTTATATTAAATACAAATATAAGTTGGTTTACTATGGCAACTCCAGACATTTGCTCAGTACCAATCTTTCCCACCATAATATTGTCCAGAAAGCTAACAAAACTTGTTATGGCATTCTGGGCAATCATAGGAAGTGCCAAAAATATTATATATCTATAAAATTCTCTATCACCAATAAATTTTTTCTTGAAATTTTTCCACATATTTATCATCTCCTAGCTAAGTATTCGTAGATTAATTAATGAAAGTGCTATAATACTATATTATAATTCACGGTAGTATGGACATATATCCTCAAAATCTCCATCCTTCATTTTGAATCCCTTAGGAATTGTACCGAGCTGAGTGAATCCAAGTCTTTCATATAAATATCTTGCATGAGTATTTATAGCAACTACTGCGTTGAATTGCAGCACTCCAAACCCTTTTAATCTGCCTTGCTCAATACAATCCAATACCAGTTTTTCTCCTATATGTAATCCTCTACTATGGAAACTAACAGCATAACTGGCATTACAGATATGTCCGTATCTTTCAATATTGTTTGGATGTAATATGCAAAGTCCATACACCTTATCCGTAGCCTCATCAACAGCTACTCCTGTATAGGTTTGAGAAGCAAAAAAACTCCCTTCCACTGTCTATGTTAAAAATCTCCTCCTGAGGAAAAGCTATTCCCTCCTCAACAGTTATAATCTTTCATACACCTGTCTCTATCCTCTTCTTTTCATCATTAGATAGCAATTAATCCCCTTTTTATAAAAATCAAGTAGTTCTCCTACACACTGATAGCCCAGATTTTCATATAACTTCTTCGCTCTCGGATTGAAATCACCTACAGTTAAAAAATATTTTGCTGAAGAAGAATCGGAAGCATTATCCTCAAAATACTTTATCAGCTGTCTACCAATGCCATAACTTCTGTATTCTTCCTTTACTGCAACAATATGAAGATAGGGGTAACTTCCAAATACACCATTTGTCATATAGTAAATAAAGCCCAGACATTTTTCATTTTCTTCCAATGCAACATATACATTCTTTTGTCCCACTGCATATGTAAGCATATTAGTTGTCTTTTCATAATCGCTAAAATACGCTTTTCCCAAATCCGAATTTTGCAAAATTTCTACTAAGTTATCAATATATTTCATATTTGCAAGTTTAATATGTATAATCATTTTTCCCTCTTCTGTTCACGCATTTATTTTGCTTCCATCATAAGTCACTCACAATAAATACTTCCAAATTATAATGCTGTTATCCCAAAACTTATCTTTTTGTCACTTGCTCTTTCATTTTATGACACCTCGTTAAATTCAAAGTTTCTTATTTCAAAATATTAATTTCCTTTTGCAAATTCGCCAAAAATCTACCTGCATGAGCGCCATCCATTTGTGTATGGTGAAACTGAAAAGAAAGTGTAAGATAATACTTAAACCATTTCTTTTTGTATCTGCCCCAAATGATAAATGGATTATTAAAAATACCACTATTCATACCAACTGCACCATCAATTTCAGTATCTATAATTGCCGATGTCCCTATTACCATACTATCATTTGACAAATTTCTATCTTGACAGTTTTCTGCAACCCACGAAGTATATTCTAAATATTCATTATTGTATTTATTTAAATCTTCCACATACAAGATGTCACAAGTGTTTACTTCACCATCTCTATTTTTCACAATTGTATTAACTGCAATCGTATCATACTGTATAAGTTTATCACCAACAGGAAGTACGTAAAACTCTTTTACTTTCACAGCAGCTTTTCCAATGCAATAATCTAAAAGCATATTAAACTTCATATGTTTTCTTTTACTAATTTTAATAAGATTTGTTACATTCAAAGTCTTAAAAAAAGTTACCATTGGATTTGGGGCTTTCATCCAAAGCTCATATGCCATAGCTCTTGTTGTGTCTTTTAGTTGAATTTCTTTTGCCATTATATCTCTCCCATAACTCCAAATTCATGCTACTTATTTTTTTGTGTTTTCCAATAACGAATTCACCTCAAGTAATGTAGGAGGGTTTAGTGGCAGAGGAAATCTTGAAATCGCAATTGCTGAGCAAGCACTTGCAAAACGTACCAACTCATCATCTTCCATTCCATGTAATAATCCATAGACACAGCCCGCCTTAAATGTATCTCCTGCTCCAAGAGTACTCTTTACATCTACACTAAACGGCTTCATGCGCTTCATCAACTGACCTTTCCTGCCGTATATCATATCATTTTCCCCGGAAGTGATAATTACAAGGCCATCCGTACTTGCAACTAATAACTCATATATTTCTTCTATGCTTTTATCTTTATAACCATCCGATTCAGTGCATTCCTTGGAAACTACATTAACAGCACAATGCTGGTGCAGATAACTATCGTGTTTTGAATCTATAGTCACATAACTCTTATTATATTTTACACAAAGTTCCGCAGTGGCTTGAGTTTCTTCCAAGAAAAATGGATCTATTGCCGCAATCTTACAACCAATAATATCTTCTTCCTTAGGCATACTCCAACGCTTTTTAGCTCCCGGCTCGTATAATGACTGGAATACCCCCATAGGAGAACGCACTAAGCCGGCTATAACTACATAATCCATTAACCCTTCATATTCCTTATCAAAATATAAGGAGGATAAATCTACTGATTTATTCTTATAAAACTCTTTTAGCAGAGGCGCCACTTCTGTACCAATATGTGTGCCATCTATCTTTACACTCACTCCAAGTGATGCCAATACAGTAGCAGCTGTGCCAGTTTCACCACCTGGCAAGAAATACTTTGCCTTTATCTCTGAATACTCATCCGGCTGTAAAAATCCCTCTTTCAGCCAAAACGAATGGGTACCCAGCACCTGTCCATGCATATAAACCTCGTAACTCATAAATACCTCCTTATATATTTTAATTTACTGCATATGTAGCAATAAAATACTTAACAAAAGTTTCTATCTGTTCTAACACCTCACCCTTTTTATCAGGCTCTCTTGTAGATATCTGAATAAGTGATGTTACTGGTGCAGTATAAATAAATGCAAGCATCTCAGGGTCATCATTTTTTAATATCCCGTCATTCATCATTTTTTTTAATATATTTGCAAATATATTTTTCGTACCAACCATAAAATGCTTAGTTGCCAAGCTACATACTCGTTCATCATGAAATTGCTCAGTTAATAACAATTTTCTCGTAAGAATAATCCTTGCATCATTTAAAGTGAAATCTACCATTTTCATAGTTAATATATATAATTCTTCCATAGACTTTGGTTGATTTGGTAAATTATCTGCCGAACCAAAATGCTCTGCATAATAAGCTTCCATTCTATCAAGCAAAGCATTCCATATAGCATCCTTGCTAGAATAATGTTTATATAAGGCTGATTTACTTAATCCAAGTCGAGATGCTAAATCACGAAGATTGGTTCCTTTATAGCCATTTTCAGCAAACATTACCA
>JAZQMK010000009.1:0-2462 GCA_045543455.1 Lachnospiraceae bacterium | reverse complement strand
CAGGCGAATATGCGACTCCGACAGGATATTTTGTGGATGAAACAGAAGCGGAGGAATTTGATAAGCAATTTCCGTACAAAGAGAAATTAAAATTACCTGGACAACTTGTGTAAACTAATCCAAACAAAACTGGTGGGGCGTAATGCCCCATCAGGAATAAAACTTTCAGTTCCACATACAGAACTTTTACAAACATAATATTATAGCCAATGCATTTTGATGTGCATTGGCTATTTGTATAAGTGTAAAATTAATTTTATGCTAAAATACCTTTAATATATTCAGCGATTGCTTCATCCTTGCAGTTAGGGAAGAATAATTCAGCGAATTTAGCACCGCTTACAGCACCCTTTAAAAGATCCTGGTCAATGTTTTTTAAGATTGTAAGCATATCAGTATGAGTTACTTTCTTAACTTCGTCTAAGATTTTCTTGTTACGTTGTTCTGGAACAACTCTTTCTCTTGGGTAGCCCTGACCTGATTCGCCATCGAATAATTTTTCGAAAATGTACTGAAGGTTAAGCTCTGCGCCCCAACCAAAGCCTTTTGCAAATGGAAGTGCGATAGAGTTACCATCGTTAATCTGAGCAAACATATAAGCATCAGATGGGTCTACAATGTGACCGCAAAGTACGTTAGGGAATGAGTTACAAGCAAGCATAGCACCTGTACCTGTACCACAACCTGTTACAACATAATCAGCAGCACCACTGTTGATTAAGATAGCAGTTAAAATACCGCATTGTACATATGTTAAAGAGTTAGGGTCGTCTGCACCATACATACCGTAGTTATCTACTACAAAGCCCTTCTCGTCAGCAACTTTCTTTAAAGTTGTGTAAACTAATTCATTCTTAGCCGCCTGGCTGTTTTCATTAATTAAAGCTATTCTCATTTATTAGTCCTTCTTTCTGTAAATATTAGGGATGTCCCATATAAAACTATAAGTGAATACAAGTGATTTGTCAAGCTAATAAGACTTGACAAATTGGTGCAAAATGTCATAATCTAAAATATATCTGATTAGGAAAGGTGTTTATGTATGAGTGAACAAAGTAAATTATTTGAGATTATAGATGGGTTGAAAAATCTTGCTATGGCAAAGAATAATACATTGACAATGGAAGATGTTGATAATGCCTTAGAAGAGATGGGATTTTCTCTAGAACAAAAAGAGACAGTTTGTGCTTATTTAAAGGCTGGCAATATTAATATTGAAAATTTTGATAAAGATTCAAGCTATTTTGAAGAAGAGACAAAAGAAGAAACTTCTGATGAGGAAACTTTTGAAGGTGAAAGCGGTCATCTTGAATTTTATTTAGAAGAGCTTGAAGAATTAAATACTTATGAAAATGTTGATTTGAATGAGCTGGTAAATCGTCTTAAGAAAGGTGATAAGAATGCTGTAAATGAAACAGTATCGATTTATTTGGCAGCAGTGGTAGAATGGATATCAGATTATACTGATTTGGGTATTTTAAGAGATGATTTGATTCAGGAAGGTAACATGGCTTTAATTGAAGCAGTTGCAGGTGTTGAGTCAGAAGAAAAAGAGATTAAGAGTCTTACAAAGTATTTACACAATAAGGTTGAAAAACATATTATAAAGCTTGTGGATGAGAGCGTAAAGGATGAGAATTCTAAAAGTGAAATACTTAAGAGCATAAAGCTTATAGAAGATGCGAAAGATACATTTAGTAAAGAAGAAGGAAGAGTACCATCAAATGAGGAACTTGCACTAAAGACAGGATTGGATGTAGAATTCGTTACTAAAATCACAAAATTGTTAGAATAGGGCTATTGACTTTTTTACCAATTTTTGCGATAATTAAATGGAATTTCGATTATATTAAGGAGGACAAAGTATGTCAACAAAAGCTTATTATCCAATTAGCGAAATCGGCGCTGGTAAGCCAGGTTTCTCAAGAACACGTTCAATTATTGAAGCTGCTTTTTATGGCAATAACGTAGTTAAGGTTAATACATTAAAGGAAGCATATGAATTAGCTAAAAATTCACCAGGTACAGTAGTAACTGATATGCCAATCAAAGATGGTGAAACATTCGGTCTTGAAAAAGATGCAAAAGTATTATTATTCAACGATGGTGCAGTAACAGGTCGTTACGCAGCAGCTCGTCGTATTAAGGGCGAACCAGGCGTTGATGAAGTTAAACTTGATAAAGTTGTTATGGATGCTGTATATGAAACACGTTGGAAAACAATGTATCATGCAGAATGTTATGTAGGTCTTGAACCAGAATTTATGGTAAAGGCTCACCTTTTAATTCCAGAAGGAGAAGAAAACATCCTTTACAACTGGATGATTAACTTCCAGTATATGTCAGATGAGTATGTTAAGATGTATAAGAACTCTAAGCCAATCGGTGATGGTACAGAGCCAGATATCTACATTTTCTCTGATCCACAATGGGTACCAGGTAACAGACCAGATGTTGATTAC
>JAZQMK010000008.1:0-2068 GCA_045543455.1 Lachnospiraceae bacterium | reverse complement strand
CGTAAAGGATGCAAATGGAACAGTAGTAAGAAGTGCAGTACAGAACGTAGCAGTAGATTAATAAAAAATATGGTGGGAGGCTGGATAAGCCTCCTACTTTGTTATTTTTTAGTATTGGGAGAACATTTATGAAACAAATTAAAAAAATGTTTAGCTTACTCTTAGTAGTAAGCATGTTGATTCCAACTATATTCAATATAGTGCCTGTAAAGGCTGCAGAAGCATCCGGAGTAACGGTAAAATATGCAGGTGGTTGGAATGAAACTTTATATTTTCAAGCATCGGGAATAAATGATGCAAATGTAACAGCTGTATCTTACAGCGGTACAATGAACGGAAGTCTTACAGGAGAAGATTTTAAATATCTTGTAAGAGATGTGGAGGGAGATTTAAGAATAGATATTCCAGGATTAAAGCCTGGTACATATTCTCTTACAGTTACAACTAATAAAGGTACAGTTGTAAGAGAAGGCTTAGTGGTTCCGGCACAGGACAGATCAGGTTATGCACATTATAATTACACATCAGGTGTAGGTGCATATAATGATGACGGAACATTAAAGAGTAATGCGATTGTTCTTTATATAACAAATGAAAATAAAGATACTGTAACAGTAACATCAAAGGATGGTACAACAGTTACAGGTATTGGACATATACTTAATTCTTCAGGTAGAGACAATGGAGATGGTCTTACTCCAAAGGGTGGCAAGCCAAATAATAACCAGAGCATTATGAGAAAATTAGCACAGGATGGAACACCATTGGTAGTTCGTATCATTGGAAATGTATCAACACCAGATGGTGTTACTAAAAAAGCATCATTAGATTATGGCGGATTTTTAAAAGATAATGGTAATATGGCAGCTATTCAGTCTGGAAAAGATGTAACGGTAGAAGGTATCGGCTATGATGCAACAATCAATGGTTGGGGCATTCATTTTATGAGACAATCAGATTATCCTGATTATGGAAAGAGCTTTGAGGCAAGAAATCTTTCTTTTGAAAATGTGCCGGAAGACTGTATTGGTATGGACGGTGTTCAATCAGGTTCAGCTTTAAAATATGGTGTTGAAAGAGTGTGGATACACAATTGTTCATTCCACGTACCAACAATTGAAAATCCAACAGAATCAGATAAGGCAAATGGTGATGGTGCCTGTGATTTTAAGAAGGGACAATATTTTACAAACAGTTACTGTTTCTATGACGGTTATAACAAAACTAATCTTTTAGGTGGAAATGATGATAATGTACAATATAACTTAACATATCATCATAATTACTGGAAAAATTGTAATCAGAGAATGCCTTTGGCAAGACATGCAAATATCCATATGTACAACAACGTATTTGAAGGTGCGACAGGATATTGTATGGAAGTTAGAATGGAGGCATACATTTTCTCAGAATACAATATTTTTAAGAATTGTACAAATCCTGCAAGTATAAAAGCAGGTGTAATAAAGAGCTATAATGACACATTTACAAGTTGTTCAGGTTCTAATGGAGCAACTAAAGTAAGTAGCAAGTCAACTACTGTAAGTAGCGATAATAAATATGCTAACTTTGATACAAACTCATCAATGTCATACATTCCATCAGGCAATTATATTTTAAATACTGATAAAAATACTATCAGTGATACTACAAAAGCAGTTGCCGGAGCAATGGATAAAAATGACTTAGTATTAAGCGGTTATTCAGGTTCTACAGGTGAAGAGCCAACAAGTTCACAGCAACCGACAAGCTCAGAGGAACCGGAAACTACTTCAAAGGAAGAACAAACAACTTCTGCTGTAAGTGGTGAGGAGCAGACAACAACATCAAATAGTGGTGGTTCAGGCTCAGTATCAGCAAGTGCGGTAACACACAATTTTTCAGAAAATGGAACAACAAGTGATTTCTTCTCAATCACAGGTAACCTTTCATCAGAGAAGGGTTCAGTAACATATAATGGCTTAACACTTACAAAGTGCTTAAAGATGGAAAGTTCAACAACTATTACATTTACAGCACCAGCAGATGGTAAATTAACACTTGTATTTGGTGGTTCAACATCAGCTAG
>JAZQMK010000007.1:0-15705 GCA_045543455.1 Lachnospiraceae bacterium | reverse complement strand
GCACCCATGCCTTGGTGTTTTTAATCCATAACATAATATGATAAATAACAACTGCAATTATTGTAATCTCTATTATATCTGTTAATGTTATATTAGGTATATATACTTTGGATAGATATTCATCAAACCAATCGTTGATATATTCCATTCCCTTGCACCTCCTTTATTCTATTCGTCTCTGCCGTCCGCCACTCTCTTAGTCCTTTGAGCATTTATCTTCTTAACCTGTAAATTAGGCTTTGACACTGTTATCTTAGGAACAGCCTTTACATAATAATAGTAATCATCATCTTCAAATTGTACATTTTCTGTTCTGGTATAATCCACCGAAAATACTAGCAAGAATAATACTACACCTGCAATAATCGACAAAAATACACCTAACACAATTCCACCTACAGACACCTTTATCGAAAGTGTAATCTGAGTAAGAACCATTAAAACTATATTGGAAAGCACACCGGCACCGGTTGCTATAAGCCATGAGTAATCTACTGACATTCTTCTTATAGAATACACAACAATAGCTGTTATCGTAAATGCCAGAATATATGCTATCATTTCTTTATTCATAAGAGCATTTTCAATAATATATTTTACAATATCAAGAATATTAGCTTCTTCTGTAGCTATTAACTCAATATTATATCCTTTTGCAAATTTAACTATATAAAATACCACTATTCCACATATCATTGCCACGCTGGCAAAAGGCCCCATAAGTAAGCCGATTACAATCGGTACCACATAAGGAATCTTAATTGCAAATGCAATAGCTGTTAAAACTACGGCATAGCATGACTTTGCAGCAAATCTAAAATATATAAGGTATAATATAACAAACACAAACAACACTATAGCAGCTAATTCTATGGAATGAGCCAACAAATGTAGCACTATAAGCAATGCCAACACCAATATTGTTAATGAATTAGGCATAAATGTACATATTACTGCAATAAGAAATACAATTAACGGATTCTTAAGCTTAGCCATATAACCAATCTGAGAATTAATAACACCGATTGCCACAAGGGTAAGTATAAGCTTTAACGCCGGTACTATATACATATGAAATTTGCCATATATTCGTTGCAGAAAATCCTTAACCACATATAAAGTCATCATTTCTTATTGCCTCCAACTCTTCTTCTTACTTCATCTTCTTTTTCATAATATCTTTCAAGCTTTTTTAATCTTGATATATACAAATCCGTATCTTTTTTTGCCACCTCGAAAACATAAGTATAATACAAAAAAGATATTAATCCAAAAACTATCACAACTAAAAGATAATATTTACCTATTGTATAAAACAAAGCTGTATAATCAAGGTATAAAATATTTTCTACATAAAACTGTACATTACACAACACATAAACTGCAACACACATAAGATATGCTATTGTAGCGGCAAGTATTGTCTTAATTATACCAAAGCTTACATAATCACTTTTGAAATTTTTTCTTATTGATATATTCTTCTTACCTTCAGCACTTTTCTCATAAACTGCCAGTTTGGTAAGCAATTTTACTTTACCTTCGTTGAGCATATGCACACCTCTAACATTCTTTTCTCTCCAAGGATATAATATTATAACATATTAATCCAAAAATTTCGATACCTATTTTAATTTTTCTTTTTAATTACCAATAATTATTTGACCATGACCACCATCAGTCTTAACAAGATATTGTACTCTTCGACCTTTTATACTTATAGTTTTATCCAAAGTAAGGCTCTTATATGTACTGATGGCCTGACTATTTCCATCTGCAAGCAAAAGCTTTAAAACGTTTGTCAATGCACCTTCAAACTCACCATTTAATTCCTTTATATATATGTGAGTAGAGTTCGTCTGTATGCTGATAAACCCGCCATATTTATCGTTTTCTCCAAATACATACACATTGCCAACACTTGTATGCTTTTTAAATCCATAGCTTTCAAGTACATCATACAATTGTGTACTTATAAATAATTCCACAGGTTGTGTAGGTTTCTCTGCTCCACCTGTAGTCTGTTGTTGACTAGTCGGTTGATTAGTGCTTGTTGGCTGTTCGCTACTTGTTGGTTGCTGTCCACTTGTTGGCTGTTCGCTACTTGTTGGCTGCTGTCCACTTGTTGGCTGCTGTCCACTTGTTGGCTGCTGTCCACTTGTTGGCTGCTGTCCGCTTGTTGGCTGTTGTCCACTTGTTGGCTGCTGTCCGCTTGTTGGCTGTATTGGTTTTGTTGCTTCAACATAACCTGGCAAATCCATATTACCACTATCAGCAGTTCCATTTACCACTTCTATTATTATTGCATCTGTATACATATCAATAGTTGCAGTAATAGAAATCAAACCCGCTTTAACGGCCGTTACCACTCCGGTTTCGTCAATAGTTGCTACTGTAGCATCTGAGCTTTTCCAATTAACTGCACCTGTTGCCACATCATCACCAAAAGATGCTGACAGCATTACTTTTTCGCCTACGGTCATCTTAAAATTATCCATATTTATTTTTATTTTTTTCTCTTTAATAATATCCTCAATCTCACCTGGACTTAAAGTATGGGAAGTTGTTGTTGTAACCTGTCCTGTTGTTTCTTCCACTTTTTCATTTTTCCCTTTTGACAATAAAACAGTGATAACCACTAATATCACTACAAGTGGCACAGCTATTAGAGTATATAAAACGCTTTTTTTTAACTTTCTTCTCGTTTTCATATAAATCACCCATTCTAACATCAAAATTATACACTCTATATAATACCACATTTAAATTAAAGTGCAAGCACCTAAGCACCCTAATTTCTTGTATTATTTAAAAAATCCTCACAAATTTTTTGTTCTTCTTCTAATAATGTTTCTAAACTCATCATTTTATAATCTTTTTCAAATAAAGTATGATTTTTGAGTTTTTCCAAAAAATAACATTTACTATTCTTTTCTCTATTATCCTTTATTCCTTCTTTTAAATATCCGCTTATTTCTTCCATCATATCCTCTTTATGACATACACTAAGATACTCTTTTACCTTTTCAAAAAGAATAAAATGAAGTTCTTCGTTAAAATGCTTATTTATAGTTTTTAAATTAACAGTAGTATTTTTAATTAACCAGATATAAAATTCCAATTTACTGTTTAAATCCTCAAAGCCCGGCTTCTGACAAACATTTCCTGCTATTTTTATTTCAGACATACGTTCTAATAATTGTAATTCAAAAAATATCTTATCAAGAGCAACATTCAAATTTGAATTATCATTTTCATTAATAATACAACTTAACCAAAGACACATTTTTCGGCCTAAAGTTGTAATTTTTATCTCTTTGTTAGACTCATACGTAAATGTAGGTATCATTCTGTACCTCCATATAATTCCTCTTAACTCCACTATAAGCTCCTGCTTTAATGCATTTTCATTCCCCATAATTAAATGTATTCCTCCTAATCATATTAATTTTTTCTGCATAACGTGTATAATATACATTTAAATTCTAAACCTGCTTAATTGCCTTGTCAATCAGGCTTTCATCGACACTTGCGGCTAAAAAACGACATAATTTTCCTTGTACACTTTAAGTGCCAAGCACGGTTGCAGTAGCGACACCTTCCATTCGTGCAAGTGCGCATCCCACAGATTGTTTTTGTTCAATAGAAAAGGTCGCCTTAGAGGTATTTCCTATTGAAGAACAAAAATGACCCGCACAGATAATCCGTGCGAGCCACTTTCTTTTGGAGAGCTAAATTTTAACAATTATATCTTTTTTTATCTACGATTGCTAAGCCTGCAAGTAAAATAATACTTGATACCGCTAAGCCTGCATATAAACCTGTTGATGAGTTATCTCCTGTTTCTGGGTTTTGTGAACCTGATCCACTGCCTGAACCTTCGCCCGAACCACTGCCTGAGCCACTGCCTAAGCTTGAAATTTCATCAGCATTTTCAGGTGTAACTTCTACACCATCAACTATTAATTTAACATTTGAGAATACAACATCTGCACTACGAGATGCGTACATACCAACATATACATAATCAGAATCAATACTTGTTAACTTAAAGTCAAATCCACCTGTAATTGTTTCTTCATTACCAAATGTACAAGCGTAACCATCTGTGTTACTTTCAATCTTTAAGTCAATTACATCGCCAGCCTTGATTGGGTTAACGCAAGTACCACCCTGTGTTAACACACCGCTCTTTCTTGCAAAACAATTCCATACATTCTCTTTTGTAAGCTTTAATGGACCTGCTGCCACATAATCGCCTAATGTTGTATTGATAAATTCATCAACATACATATCATCTCTTGCCATAAGACCAAATGATACCTGATCATTTGAAGTAAAGCTATTAACTGTTACTGTTGCTGAAAGCTTAAAGTTCTTGCTTGCAGGTACTTTGAAGTAGTACATAGCAATACCGTCAGTCTTACTTGCAATCTTACCCTTGTTATTAAGAACCTTAATTGCGATGTTGCCATTTGCATCTGGTCCAAGAACATAATTATCTGCTGTTGGAATACCACCGCAATCACCAAATACTGTACCCTTCCAGAATCCTACATCGCTCCATAATTCACTGTTACCTAAGTTACCTGAATATTCTGGTTCAACATAATCCGGATTAGACACTAATATAGTATCCTTAATTGGTGCCATAGCTGTCTTAATGTGTTCTGCCATACCTTCTACACCTAAAGCCTTAATACCCTGTGTAATAAAGTAAGCATTGTATGTAGCACCATAAATATTTGTATGTGTGTTATCTACTGAACCTTCTTTTGAAGAGTTCCATGCATGTAAATATAATGACTCATCAGCGCCGATTTCATCATATAAATTCTTTGTTAAAGACATTAAATCTATTACTGGTACATTTAAGTCTTTACCCATATCAATAATCGCCTTAGTATAATCACCACCGGCAAAGCTGCCTGATGTTGTTGTGATATGAAGCTGATTATTAGTCCATTCGCCTGTTGTTGCTGTTCTTCTTACCATTGGTGTACAAACAATTACTGTAACACCCTTTGCCTGAGCTGGCTTAATATAGTTCTCATATAATGAGTTTGCAAATGAACCAGCTGTCTTATAATCACCATTTGGATTTGTATAACGGTCAGCCTCTGCCTTTTCATCATTATGGCCAAATCCGATAAGAAGGAAATCGCCTTCTTCCATACCATCCATTAATGTCTTATAGTTAGCTTCTGTTGTAAAGCTCTTTGAACTTCTTCCTGATAAAGCAAGGTTATTAACAACTAATGTTTCATCGAAATATCTATGAAGTTGTGTACCCCAACCATATCTTGGATAGTAGTAGTTATCGTCAAATTCACAAACTGTTGAATCACCGATTACCCATACTGTATGCTTTTCTTGTGCTGTACCTTCTAATACATCATGGTTTTCACCAATTTCGTTAATTAATGCCTGACCATAAGCTGTCCAGTGTTCTGCAGCTACTGTGTATGCGCCTTCTGAATCTGGAATATAAGCTGTAAGCTGGTTGCTTCCGTTAACAAAGAATGTCTGATTACCCTTGTTATCATAACCTGCAACCTGTGCTGGCATATCAACAACCTTAGAAATGTTAATTCCTAAATCTTGAATTTCAAGTGCCATTAAAGCTGCACTGATAAATCCACCAAGCTTGCTGCTGTGTGTCTTTTCACCAGATGCCATAAGCTGGCTTGTTAATGGTGATGTCTTACCATTTGCTGCTGTATCAGCCTTATATGACTCTTCGTATAATGCCTTTGTCATTGAAAATGCATCAATTAATAATACATTTTCTTCTTCTGCAAGCTGCTTAACTGCAGTTACATAAGCATCATTTGTTGTTACCTGTGTATTTGTTGTTGTATCTGTTGAATCATGATGAGTTGTAATCTTACCATCTGCATCAAAATACATTCTTGCTACTGGTGTAACTAATACAGGAATAGCGCCTGCTTCCTTAGCTACATTAATGTATTGTTGTAAATACCATTTATATGTACCGCCACAATCATATGAATAGAATGTGTCACCATATTTACTTGTAAGTGATGAAGGTGTAGTCACCTTAACACCTGCTGTTACAGGATAGATACCATTTGCATCAGGTGTACCGAGTGGTACATATCTGTCTTCAAGATATCCTGCGCCATTTGAACAGTCATTATGACCAAATTGAATGAATAAATAATCACCCGCCTGAAGCTTTGCTGCAATCTTATCTAATGTACCTTCATTGATGTAGTTACGTGTACTTCTACCACCATTTGCGTAGTTTTGAATCTTAACTACTGATTCATCAAAGAAGCCTTGTAAGAATTCGCCCCATGAACCTTCTGACTGTGCGATACCATTCATATACATACCATTTACAGAGTAATCCTTAACTGTTGAATCACCTGCAAGGAAAATGTTAATGCCATCGCCCAATGTAATATCTGCTGATGAATTTGAAGGATCTTCATAGCCATCCTTAACTGCAACTTCAACTGTATATGATGCAGATGAACCTGCATTACCGCTAAATGTTTCAGGAATTACTACTACCTTAATCTTCTTTCCGATATCAGCTGTTGTAATCTTATATGTATTACTTAAAACTGCTGTTGAACTCTTAACTAAAGTTTCTGTTGTTCCGTCTACTGAATACCAACGAATAACTGATGCATCATTTGCATCATTTGCAGTACCAAGTGAGTATCCAACTGTTAATGTATGTCCTGGATATGGAGTATTAATATCTCCGTTGTCTACTACATATGGAGCTGTTTCAAATTTTACAATTGAATTTTCTTCAACGTATGCCTTTGGTAAAGATGAACCAAGGAATGTATTAAGCTGAATCTGCGATGCAACAACCGAATCAATAACACCTGTTACACGACCTGTTGTAGCTACTGCGCTACCGTCTTTTATAAATACAGTGTTATATTCCTTAAAGTTAGCATTTTCTGGTTTAGCACCACTCATTTGTGTCCAACCTGCTGCCTCAATATAATCTCCATCCATCTTTGTATTAAGGAATGTAACCATAGCAGTAGGACCCCATGGTCTTCCTAAATAACCTGCTTTTACTTCTAATTTATCATCTCCTGTAATTGTACAGTTTCTGAATAAATATCCTGCTGTTACGCCATCTGCTGGCTTATGAGCTGTTACATAACCGCCAACAGCACCTGTGCTGTAACCTGCAAACTTAAGTACGCAACCATCAAATACTGCATTGTTGCTACCAAAAATATAGTCTGTATTACCTACGATTACACAATTCTTGTAGTAACCATATGTATTAGCATTACCTGTAAATAAAGTATCCTGACTTCCAAGGAAAGTACAGTTTGTAAATTCTGCATTGTCAGCATATACTGCAATAGCTGTTGCACGCTCTGTTGCTGCCTTAGATGTTACATCTGCACCATATTTTCTTTCAAATGCGATTGATTCTAAGCCTGATACTTCAACTCCATCTAAGATTTCTTCATCTGTGATGTATCTGTTAAATGATGCTTCAAATGTGATACCATCTGCTCTAAATCCCTTAGCAGAAGCCTTTACATATGTAGAGCATCCCCATTTTTCAACTGTTTTCTTTTCAAACTTATCATATGCATTTTCTGGGTTATAGAAACCTGTTGAATCTGCACTATAATATTTGTAACCGATTCCATAGTACCATGTTAAAAGTACTTCTTCATCTGAATCATTTACTAATGTTACATATGGAGCTGCAACTGTAATCTGCTCACGATATGTACCTGGTGCAATATGCACTGTAATTCTTTGAGCTTCTGAAGTTGGGTTCATAGCAACACACGCTGCCATAGCTGCGCTAACTGTATCATAATTTAAAGCACCCTTATCTTCATAGCCTACATAAATATCTGAAGCCCATGTAAGTGTGCCAGGAGCTGCTGTTGAAACAAACATTAAATCCTTTGTAACTGCTGCATCCTTAACAACAACATGTGTATTAGTCTTGTATCCGTCAACAGTTGCTTCTACTGCATAAGCACCGTTTCTTAAAGAAACTGAGTAGCCTGTAGCTGTAGCTGTTCCTGTGTATACATAACCATCTTCCATATTTGTAAATTTAATAGCTGAAATTGTAGATGTTGAAGGTAAATCAAGGAAACCACCCTTAACATCATATTTAGCCTTTAATGCCACAGTAATATCTTCTGTAACATTATCTGTATCATAAACTTTACCGCCTGCTGTGATTTCATAATCGTTGACACCTGAAAGCACTGCTGTGTATTGTACATCTGGTTCTAAAGTTGCTGTAAATGAACCATCTGCTGCAATTGATAATACTACATCATCTACCAATGCATCTTCTGGAACTTCCATTGTAACCTTAAGCTTAGAAATATCATAATCAGACGCAAATCCTGTAATTTTACCAGAATATGTATATGTTGTCTTTGGTTCAACTACAAGCGATACATTATTAACACCTGAAATAACATCTGAAAGCTGTGTTGTAACCTTCTTGCAGGCATTTGTAAAACCAAAGCCTGTTGCTCCTGATAAAGAAGCTGTATATTCATCTCCGGCTGCTAATACAACCGAGAAATTTGTTCCATTTAATGTTGCGATTGTTTCGCCACCTGTTACACTGTTTGTAAACTTAACTGTGTAATCTGTAATTCCTGAACCTGCAAGGTCAATAGTACCAGTTACTTCAACACCAGGAATTCTTACTACTCTGTGGTAAACCGGCTTACCTACAGAACCATCTGTCCATAATTTATATGTACCACTATATTCTGCTACAAATTCATATTTTCCACATTCGTTAGAAAATGCATTTGCAATCTGCTGTGTACCATCTGTGCCCATGTATGTGAAATAGAATGTGCCTTCTACCGCATTACTTGAGCCCATATATACCACAATCTTGTCACCTGCAACTACGTTGTTAACAGAAATATATCTTCTGTTGTCACCACCTGTACCGTTGCAGTAGAACATACCATTAGCTGTATAACCATCGTCATACGCCTTTGTAGTAAGTGCACTTGCTGATGTATAGTTCTTTGTTGATGGACTATACAATCTGTCATTTGAATTGTGTGTTATGGTAAGATCTCCAAATGTAGTTTCTCCTGCTACAAACTTACCATCTGTGCCTACATTAGCGCAGGCATCCCATAAAGCAGCTGTTACGTTATTGTTATAAAGGTCTGTATTACTTTCAGCAACACAACCAAAATCCCATACGTCAATCTTTCTTCCTGATCCTGCATATGCACTTACATTACCAAGTAATGTTGTTGCAAGTATGCCAAAACATAAAAGAAGACTAAGACACTGCTTAATTCTCTTGCTTTTCTTGCTCATAAAGCATTCCTCCATAATCATATTTTGATGCTACGTTCATCATCATATTGTGATTATAAAGTCTTACACAATGTCATAGTCAACACCTAATTTGTATTTTTGTACAAATAACACTATTCTATTTTGTTTTCTTTGTGCAAAGTGCACAATCACTCTATAGGAATACTTAAAAGTAGATGCTGTATTTCCTTGCCAGCCTCAATCGCACTAGTAATAACTACCGCAATTATATCGCCTTTAATTTCCATATTATGTTCCTTCATATACCTTAAATGCTTACCTAAAAGTCTTTCTTTAACTTCTTCTTCAGACATAACATCAATATCCTCTTGAGCAATAGGTAATGTAACCATACCCATAAGAGATTGTCTTGAAACATATTTTTCGGTATATTCATTTTCTTCTACACCATAAGGTTCAATAAGCATCTCCTTTACTGCCCATCCCATATCCATAGAAAACTTGCCTGCATCCAAATTCTCTTTTCGTATAATGTACACGCGCTGTACCTCAGGAGACTTGTACAAAAACTCCTGTACCTTTTTCAAACGCTTATTCTCAGTTAAAATCTTATCACCTTTTTTGTAAAGAACAAATACAAATGGAACATTATTCTTTATGCTTATATCCGAATTAGACTTAACCTTTCTCATAAGCACAAGATCATCCTTAATACGATGACGAACATTGGTCATATAAGCAATCTTTTCATCCATCTCTTTAAGCTTGTTCTCATAGCAATCCATCATCTGTTCTATATCATAATGCATCATCTCTTCAAGCTCCTCATGAGTAAAGCCATGCTTTCTCATAAGCTTTGCATTAATAATACCAAAGATACCATCATCACCATAATATCTATATCCGCTACTCTCATCTCTTACAGAATGTATATATCCTTTATCTTCATATCTTCGTACTGTATTAGTAGAAATATCCAAAATCTTTGCCAAATCACTTATCTTATATCTCATATTTCACACTCCTTATGTATACTGCATCACCGTGAAACTGTTTATATTATAGCATATTTTTCATTTTACTTCCACTAATTTTCCAGGAATAATTTCATTTTTCGTAACCTTGCAATCTATCGCCATTACATTTACACCATTATTTTTAGCCTCGTCCAGCGCTACCTTAAATTCAGGATGTGTGGCTTCATTAGCAATAAAATAATCCACATCACTTAACTGAACCACAAACAAAATATTTGCCTCGTATCCTTCATTTTTGGCTGCAATAAGCTCATAAATATGCTTTACGCCTCGGATTGTTGGGGCATCTGGAAACTTAACCACATTGTTTTCTTCCAATGTAACACCTTTTACTTCCATAAAACCCTTTTGACCGTTAGCTCTTTCATAATAAATATCAAAGCGTGACGAACCAAATTTCTTTTCAGGCTTAATCAGTGTAACATCTTCATACAAGCCACTTTGTTTCATCCACTCAACTGCCAGTTTATTAGGCACCTGTGAATCAATATTTATAAGCCTTTTTCCCTTTTTTACAGTTATTAAGGAATATCTTGTTTTTCTATTATTATCTGTGCCATGATCCTGCACATAAACAACACTTTTATTAGGAATCAAAAGTTCCTTACATCTTCCTGTGTTTTTAACATGACAACAGACCCTCTCGCCCTCTAGCTTAACATAAGCAATAAAGCGATTAGGTCTTTCCAAAAAAATAGCCTTTTTTATATTGTTGTACTTCATATATTTCCTCTTAGTTCATAATAGCCGTTGTAAAATTAAGATATGCTGCAAATGTAAGCCATAAAAGATATGGAATATTAAGATATGCAGCCCTTTTATCAACCTTGTAAAATCTTAATATCATCACAAATACCAGTACCCAAAGAAGCAATAACCACAAAAATGAAAACCAGTACCATGAAAAATTAAAATAAAATGTAGGCCATAAAAAATTTACCGCCAGTTGCAACACATATATGCGCAACGCATGTGACTTTTCTTCTTCTGTGGCCTCACTTTTAAATATGAGATATGAGCTAATTCCCATCAAAATATAAAGTAGAGTCCACGCTATAAAAAATACAAAAGCCGGTGGTGTTAGCTCTGACTGATTAACTGCATCCATCATCTTCATTGCATCTTTTGTAAGCAAAGTTGATATTCCACCTATGGTAAGTGGAAATGCAATAAATTTAATTAAAACTTTCATACTCACCCCTAAAATTACTTATACTACCATTATATTATAAGCATTACCCTTTTATTACTATATTAACCCAATTTCAGCATATTATTTAGACTTCTTAAAGCTTCTAATCTTATATTTTCTTCAAGAATAATTTCTTCTCCTGCCACTCCTGTAACACAATTATATACATCCACTAAAGTTGTAAGCTTCATATCCGTACATATAAGATTCTTAGATAAAGGGTAAAACTTCTTATCCGGATATTCAAACTGCAAATGCTGTACAATACTATTTTCAGTACCTATGATAAATTCTTTATCTTCACTGTTTTTCACATAGTTCATAATACCTGTTGTACTTCCAATATAATCTGCTAATTTTGATACTTCATTTATACATTCCGGATGTACTAAAAGTTTTGCATCTGGATGCATATTTTTAATATCAAGTGCTTCTTGTCCACTTATAGAAGAATGTACCGGACAGCCCCCGTTAACAAGCTTTATATTTTTCTCAGGAACCTGTTCTTTTACCCATGCGCCAAGATTACAGTCAGGAATAAATAAAATATCCTGCTCCTTCATATTTCTTACAATATTAACTGCTGATGCTGATGTAACGCATACATCACATTCCGTTTTTAATTCAGTTGTTGTATTAATATATGCAACAACTGCATATCCCGGATTTTCTTCCTTTAATCTTTTATCTGCTTCTTTATCAAATTGTCTTGCCATAGGACAATCAGCCTGTGAATGAGACAATATAACCTTTTTATCAGGAGACAATACCTTTACAGTCTCTGCCATAAAACGTACACCACACATAATAACAGTACTTTGAGGCGCCGCTGCTGCCTTTTCACTAAGGCCGTATGAATCTCCTACATAATCTGCAACCTCTAATATATCATGACTTTGATATGCGTGTGCTAAAATACATATATCCTTTTCCTTTTTTAATCTAATAATCTCTTCTTGTAACTTAGCTGTATTCATTGTATTCATCTCCATTTTTGTATTATAAATGACATTATATTAAAGCATTTTTACATTGTCAATACAAATGTAAACATTATTTTTTACACCTGTCTTGTCAGCTGTAAAATTATGTGTTATAATCCCAAATTAATAACAATATTTTTAGATTGGAGATTTGCATATGAAAACTGATATACTCATTGCAGGAAGCGGTTGTGCAGGGCTTTACGCTGCCTTATTTCTTCCAAAAGACAAGCAGATTACTATCATTACTAAAAAGGATGTCAAAAGAAGCGATTCCTATTTAGCTCAGGGTGGTATGTGCGTTTTAAAGGCCCCAAGTGACTATGATGCCTATTTTGAAGATACTATGAAAGCCGGACATTATGAAAACGACCCTAAATCTGTTGAAATAATGATAAAGTCATCTCCTGATGTAGTTAAAGATTTAGTTTCATACGGTGTGGATTTCAACAAAAATCCTGACGGAAGCTTTGATTACACCAAGGAAGGAGCACATTCACAGCCTAGAATACTCTTTCACAAGGACATCACAGGCGAAGAGATAACTTCCCATCTTCTTATGGAAGCTATGAAACGCGACAATATAACAATATTAGAATATAACTGTCTTATGGATTTAATTTGTCGCAACAACACTTGTTATGGTGCCATTGTGAGAGATGAAAACAGTGATATTTACCATATAGATGCGGATTATATTTTGCTAGCCACAGGAGGAATCGGTGGCAAATTCAAGCACTCAACCAATTACAGACACTTGACTGGGGATGCTATAAGAATAGCTGCCAAGCATAATATTAAAACTAAAAATCTTGACTATGTACAAATTCACCCTACAACCCTTTATACTGACAAGCCTGAAGATAGAAGCTTTCTTATCTCAGAATCAGTTAGAGGTGAGGGTGCCAAATTATATAACAAAAATATGGAGCGCTTCGTTGATGAATTACTTCCAAGAGACCTTTTAACTAATGCCATCAAAAAACAAATGGAAATAGACGGTACAGACTTTGTATGGGAAGATTTACGTCCTATTCCAAGTGAAGAATTAGAATCACATTTCCCTAATATTGTTGCCCACTGCAAGGAAATGGGCTATGATGTTACAAAAGAATGTATTCCCGTTGTTCCTGCGCAACACTATTTTATGGGTGGAATTGAAGTAGATTACGAAAGTAAAACTTCTATGGAACACCTTTATGCAATAGGCGAAACTGCCTGCAACTCCGTTCACGGCAAAAACCGCTTAGCAAGTAACTCACTTTTAGAAAGCCTAGTATTTGCTAAACGCGCCGCACTTGATATAACAGAAAAATATAAAGAGAGGAAAATTATAATGAACAATTCAATTACTTTAAAATTAAATGCAGACCCACTTATTTTAAGCGCACTTCGCGAGGATATTACAAGCGAGGACGTATCTACTAACAGCGTTGCCCCAGACCCAATTGCCGGCGAAGCAGACCTTATCTGTAAGGAAGATGGTATAATCTGTGGTCTTAATGTATTTGCAAGAGTATTTGCACTTCTTGACGACACAACCAAAGTAGAAATGTTTGCCAATGACGGTGACAGCGTTACAAAAGGTCAATTATTAGCGAAAGTAAAAGGCGATATCAGAACAATCTTAAGTGGCGAAAGAACAGCTCTTAACTATTTACAACGTATGAGTGGTATAGCTACATACACAAACAAAGTAGCCAAGCTGTTAAAAGGCACAGACATAAAGCTTTTAGATACTAGAAAAACAACACCTAATAATCGTATTTTTGAAAAATATGCAGTAACAGTTGGTGGTGGCAATAATCACCGTTACAACCTTTCTGACGGTGTTCTCTTAAAAGACAATCACATAGGTGCTGCCGGCGGAGTTAAAAATGCTATCGCCATGGCAAAGTCTTATGCACCATTTGTAAGAAAAATCGAAGTTGAAGTTGAAAACCTTGAAATGGTAAGAGAAGCTGTAGACGCAGGTGCTCACATCATTATGTTAGACAATATGACTCACAACGATATGGCAAAAGCCTTAGAAATCATAAATGGCCGTGCAGAAGTAGAAATCTCAGGAAATGTAACTGCCCAGTCTATAGAAAAAATCAAAGACCTTAAAGTAGACTATATTTCATCAGGTGCTTTAACACACTCTGCTCCAATACTTGATGTATCATTAAAGAATCTTCATCCAACAGATTAAGGAGGATTATCGTGAACGGTGAAATCAGACGTGAAAATATATTAGATATATTAAGAAAAAGTTCCGAGCCTGTAAGTGGTAGCCAGCTTGCAAAAAATTTATCAGTAAGCCGTCAGATTATCGTTACAGACATAGCTCTTTTACGTGCTGCTAATCACAATATCATTTCTACCAATCAGGGCTATATTCTAATTGAAAGCAGTAGCTGCTCAAGAGTTTTTAAGGTACAGCACACTGACGAAGAAGTTGAACAGGAACTTTCTTTAATAGTTGACTTAGGCGGAAGAGTCGAAGATGTATTTATCTATCACAAGATATACAATCTTATGCGTGGACCACTCAATATCCGCTCTCGCTTAGATATACAAAACTTTATGAATGACCTTGCCTCAGGCAAATCCAGTCTTCTTAAAAATGTAACTGCCGGTTACCACTATCACACCGTAACCGCAGATAGCGAAGAAATATTAGACTATATCGAAAATGAACTTAAAAAACATAATTTTTTAGCACCCCTACAGGATTATGAACCAGGCGGGGTAAAATAACAACAAAATGAACATCCTTAGAATACTTTTCTATGGATGTTCATTCTTTTTTGACATTGTCCCAATTCAATTAATCTTAATGTATCTTTTTTCCACTAACGAGATATACTCATCAGCTTTTTCTTTGGATATAGAATATCCTTCCATAAGTAATTTGGAAATTTCTTCTTTAGAATTACCACATTTCAAAAATGATGTAATAAATATTTCTATACCTTCTTCTTTTACTTCTGCCTTGACCTCTTCTTCTACCTTTGCCTTGACTTCTTCTTCTACCTTTGCCTTGACCTCTTCTTCTACCTTTGCCTTAAGTTCTTCTTCTAGCTGTTTCGTAATATTATCAAGTCTTAGTTCGATTTCGCAATCAATATATTCCTGAAGTGTCATATACTTTTCACCAGTCCCTTCATCCTCTTTAATCCTATTGACTAAAGTATGTAATGACTTTAATTCT
>JAZQMK010000006.1:0-3096 GCA_045543455.1 Lachnospiraceae bacterium | reverse complement strand
GTTCTTTATGATAAGGATAGATTAGCAGAAGTGCTGGAGTTACCTACATTACTAAACCTCGTTTTCAACAATTTTACATCAATTGACCTAGCCTGTGATTCCACACAAAATTTTCCGTCACTTATCAAGAAGATGATGCGTAATAAAGAGGTAACCACCATAATAAACGGCAAGGCGATTCACGACAGAAAGACCTTGTTACAGGGAGTAACCTTTGATTATTCCACGACCCTGAGCCGCTTGGTGCATCCTACCATTACCATCAGACAGAAAAAGGCGATTACCAACAAATGTGATGGCATCACTATACAGGCGTATGACAAGAAAGCGGAGATTGAGAATAAGTCCAACAAGCAATATATCTTGGATTATTACGACAACCCGAAACACCTGTATCGGTTAGAAGTCCGCTTGCATTATCAGGAGTTGAAAGACTATTTTGCCCGTCAGTATATAGTTCCGACATCGGAGGTCGTTATGGATGGTGACCTTCTTACCGATATGTTCTTATATCATCTTGGTGCGGTCGTAAGATTTACACGAGGTCGCAGGAAAATCCTTTGGCAAGACCTCATTGGATGTAATGTCAAGGGTTAGTATAACAATATCCCCTGCCACTGCATACTATTTATCAGTAAGAAGATGAAGATTATGCAATTAGACAATGATAGTGTATCAAAACATCTATTGTATCATTTTAAGGTTAGAAAAAAGGTGACACAGACCAAAATCTGTATCACCTTATCTTTTTATCTTAAAATCTATCTATGCAAGAAGAGTTTTCAAAATGTTTACCTTAACTCTAAATGCTTCTATAGTATCTACTTGCTCTCGATTAAGTCCTTTAATGTTTAAACCACACCAGCTACCATTGTGAGTGCCTTCGCAAAAGATGACATCTTTATTGTTCTTATGTCCTAATGGACAAATGTACATTTCTTCTAACTTTGCAGAGAATACTCCACTTTTCATCTCTTGAAATTTGCCCTTATCAGGTAATGCGTCTAATACTGATAGTATTTCAGTCATCACTTCAACATCTTCACGCATATAGTCTGGCTTCTCCGTTTCAAGCAATTTAATAACAAGATTTAGATGTCCAGCATTAAGAAGGTCTAAAACTTTCTGCGCATTGAATAATTTATTAGCCTTAATTAAATCGTATGCGTATGTATATCTAGTCTCATAGTCTTTATAGATAACTTCAACCGCCTCGTCGTAACTAAGTGTAGACAGGATTATGGGGAATTTTTCATCGATAGGACGAGCGTCTATTTGTACTCTTTCGGTTGCATAATAATCATATAAAGACTCTGCCAAATCGGTTAAATTATTAGACATAATGAAATTAAGTTCATTAATCCACGGAGTATGTGCTTTGTTTCTCTTATGCCAATTTTCTTTAAAGACCTCTATGTTTAGTTGGTCTGCCGACACAGAAACATTTGAAGTGTTATTGTTATGCGAAGTGTCTAAAGCTTGCTTTATTTTTACGGCAGTTCCAGACACCGAAATCATAAACATTTGTGTTCCTTTGCCTGATAATTCATCAAAATCAATTTTAAATCCTAAAACGCAATTAGCACCAAGAGCTGATGCTTTAATCGAAAGGGCATCATATGCTCTTTGGTAGAGAGTATCCATTTGCTTGCGGTAAGTTCCTGACATACCACCAAAGAAATCTGTGAAGGACGCTTTGAAGTCAGAGAAGAAATTTGTACCGATTACTAAGTTGGTGGTAACAACCCCTAAGTACTTTTCTATTTTTGCGTTCTCAATTGAATTAGTCGTTGTGATGATTAAGTTATTCATATGCATAGGATAATGTGGTTTGTTCTACAAAGTTATTCATTTCAGCTAACAATAAGCTATAAGCCATTATACTTTTTTACTTATTCATTTAGTAGAAGTTTTATGTTACCCTTTCTAAAGAAGTAAAGACTATTGAAATGCACATGAAAACAATACCGATAAAAAGTGGATAAGTTGAAGAAAATCAATAAATTAAGTGCGTTTTTATTTGCTTTAATACTGGATTATTCGTATATTAGCTATAGATAAATGATAAGGATATGGATAAGGTCGTAATTTTAGCAAGGGTATCAACACAGGCACAGGACTACCAGCGTCAGGTATTTGAGAGCACTCTAAGAGATGAACTGCAAGTGTATCAGAAAGAGAGTCTGGACGAAAGGAAACGTCTTAAAAAGATGCTTACAGAGGCAGACAATGAGATTAAGAACATGAAGGTCAGGTATGCTACAGGAAAGATAGATGAAGACATCTATGAAGTAGCAATCAGAGAGATGCAGAACAGAAAAGATGTCCTGACGCTGGAACTCGAAAAATGCAATGATAATTTATCGAACCTTGAAGCACAGATACCTGTAGTTATCTCAACAGCCTGTAAATTAGGCACATTATGGCACGATGGAAACCTTGAAACCAAGAGAAAGATACATAATCTTGTATATCCAAACGGCATTTATTGGGACAAGACAAAACGCTGTTATCGAACCCAAAACCGCAATAAGTTCTTTGATATATTGGATAGATATTCAATCAGTTATGGTAAAGAAAAAGGGACATCTTCATCGGAAGATGTCCCCTTGTGCGGGTTATGGGTCACTACCAAAGAACACCAAACGAGAGTTCAAACTTTTCCCATTTTTCCCAAAGGCTTCCAAGTACTTACGTAAGTTAAGCGACTGAAAACAATTTTCTCGCTTTGGTAAATTTACGGTAGTTTTTGGAATGATTTGTACCTCTCGTGTACCTCGCACTTGCATTCCCCATTGCAAAGGGAACACGCAAAGATACAAATTTCCCTTCGCAAAAATGTACCTGTGGTGTACCCGAACACAGATTTTTGCAACACTGCAAATCGCTAACTTACTAGTACATAAATTTTTAGTTTAACAATTAAACCTTTTTGTACTATGTTAACAAAAGTAAAGCTCAGACAGAAGCCACTAGCCGACGGCAAACTGTCATTGTACTTGGATTTCTATCCTCCGATCACCGATCAGGTAACAGGCAAAAAGACACGCCGGGAATTCCTGCAGCTCCACATCTGGGAGAAGCCCAAAGGCTCCC
>JAZQMK010000005.1:0-6270 GCA_045543455.1 Lachnospiraceae bacterium | reverse complement strand
GCCCAATTACCAGTTACCCCGTTGTAAATTAAGAAGCTATATGTATATTCCCCACTTCCGCCTGTAGCTGTAGCTGTAAGTTCTATTTTTTCTCCTGCTGTTACCGTTTCTTTACTTACGGTAAGTTCAACTTCCAAATCAGAATGTTCTAATACATTCACTGTAATTCCTTCACTTCTTACAACTATACCGGTGCCATCCTTCACCTCAACATAGAACTGTCTTCTATCAGTTGTAGATGCAATCCAGCCCATTCTGTCAAGGCTTTCAAAATCACTGAACCTGTACCACATTCCGGTTCCTTCATTGTATACTAAGAAACTATATGTATAATCTCCGTTTCCGCCACTTGCAGTAGCTGTTAATGCTAATATCGAATCCTTGATAATTCCCTGCGCATTTGCACTTATGCTTACTGACAAATCACTTATCTTTGCAGTTACAGTAAAACCTTCACTACGTACAACATTTCCTGATGCATCCTTTACTTCAACATAGAATATCCTATCACCTGCCACCTGCCAGTTAATAGTAGCATTTTCCACAAAATCTCCAAATCTGTACCAACTGCCAGTTTCCTCATTATACATTAAGAAACTGTATGTATATTCTCCTTCACCACCCTTGGCAACTGCTGTAAATGTAATATTCTGACCTTTGTATACCTCGTCTTTATCTGCAACAAGACTTACTCTAAGATTATCAACCACTTCCACTGCAAAGCCTTCACTTCTTACAACAGTACCTTCACTGTCTTTTACTTCAGCATAGAATACTTTTTTACCCACTGCACTTGTTTTCCAACTAAATGTATTCATTTCATCAAAGCTTGTAAATCTATACCAGTAATCTCCATCAATATTGTACATCAAAAAGCTGTATGTATACTCTTCGCTTCCACCTTTGGCAGTTGCAGTAAATATCATTGTATCATCTACACAAAATTCATTTTTATTTGCTTCTATTTCAACCTGTAGTTTAGCTCGCGGGATAACAGTAACTTCGCATTGAATAAATTTATCATCCACTGCTGCATATATAGTTACAGCACCTTCTTTTATACCCTTTATCCTACCATTATCATCAACAGTTGCAACATCAGAATTACCACTTATCCACACAATATCCTTTTCACTAACTCCCGATATATTTAATATCAAATCAGTGAATTTAGTAACTTCAACCGTAACATTTTCATTCTCAAAAGCAATATCACCGTTTGCTTGTAAATCAATGCTTACACTTCCTAAATTACCGTCAATTTTTATTGTTTTTTGCTTTATTGTAAATTCTACAATACTTGTTCCAATACTGTTTTCTTCTAAATCGAAGATTACCTCACTGACTCCGGTTTCCATATCAACCTTATAAACCTTAGTAGTTGTAGCTATATAAAACTTATGCTTATAAATAAATGCATTAACAACATTTTCTTCATAATCAATAAATGTGTCATATTCACTACCATCAATCTTAGATTTTACAATATCTTTTGTATCGGAAATATAATACCAGTATCCGTCATAATAATTGTAGCTGTTAACACTTGAACAATTAGTTCTAAAAATATATCCTTCATAAGAACCAGAAACATCGCAGGTTACCTTTGCGTTCCATCCCTTATATTTCAAATCAAGAAACTCTTCATCACTCTTTAAGAAATATTGATGATTTGCCTCTCCTTCGTTATTATCGTCTTTACCTTTATCATCCCATGTAGCATCAATATGATAATAAACACCGTCAACCTTAACTATATTCCAACCATGACCCATTTCCCTATTAGAGGCAACAAAATAGCATTCCACTCCATATTTTTCAAGCAGATATTCCATCGTAAGGGCATATGCATTATATACAGCTATACCATTATTAATAAGTCCTGACATAGAATAGCTTTCATCAGGAATTGTCCCTTTAATGTAATTTTCATAATCGTACTCACATTCTCTTACTATCCATTCATGAACAGCAAGAACCTTTTCCAAATCACTCATTTCTTCATCAATCTGCATATCCAGTGATTTTATGTCAGTTGCCAGTTCTATACAATCAACAATTGATTTTTCCAAATCCACAGTTCCGTCAGATTTTATATAATCTTCTTTTCCAAAAAGCCATATCCCACATTCCCCATCTTTCATTGTATTATCTATCCAGTATAGCCCTGGATATTCTTCTAAAACACCTATATACTGACGAACCGCATACATCTGTTCCTCGGAAAGATTCAAATATGCAAATTCAACATAAAAACCACTGCTTGAATGAGGTACATCAAATACCTCTGTAACCTCGTACATTTTCTCCCTAATTACTTGTTTTAGCTCTCCTTTAGCAATTCTGTCCTGAAACAATTGCCAGTCTTTAGCCGCTGCTTCAACATCAAAAGTCCTATCTTCTTTTAAATACTCTTCTCGCGGAGTAAATAAAATACCATATACATAATCACCTGAATATCTGTAATTATCAATGCTTTCTATCCAATAATACTCTTTTTTTCTAAGCAGATTTTTAGCATAAGATATAAGCTCACTCGCTTCTGACACAGGAATCTTTAAATCATATATTACCGGATACATTCCGACATACTCGCAATTTGCAAATTCCAAAATCTTAGCATCTATCTTTTTAAAATTCTCTTCTCTCCAGCCTTCTTTAGCCGCTTCAAAATCAATACCTGTTTCTGTAACATACTCATTTTTAGGAATTAATGTTACAAACTCTACCACATCTGCACCTACTGCAACATCAGCTCCATCCAGCCAATAATAATCCAGCTCATTTTTTATGGTACTTATATATGATTTGATTGAATCTTCTTCACTTATGTCAAGTGCCATATCGCTGACATCAATACCATAATGTGTTTCTTCATCATATGGCTCATACATAAATATTAAAATCTTATCCTTAATCTCCACTTCATCCGCAGATGATATTGCATATACCATCTCTGTAGAACCACTAAATACTGTAACGGTAAGCATTGCAAAGAACAAAAACATCCATAACTGCAACCCAACAATACGCTTTCTGTCCATAATAATCCTCCATTCTTGACAAACCTGCTAAGCAGGATTTATATACGACGTTAAATTAAATTACATTTTGTTAATTGTAGCATATTTGTCGGAATATTTCAAGTTTTCATCCGATAATTTTAGTTTATATACAACACAAAAATGCCACAACGCTCGTTTTGGCATTATGGCATTTTGTAGTTTATTTTATTGTAATTACCTTAGCTTTACTTCTTACGATAATTCCGGCAGAATCCTTTATTTCCACATAAAATTCACGTTCACCTGAACCTAAAGCCGTCCAGTTCATTACATTTGATGATGCAAAATCACTGAATCTGTGCCAACCCTTACTTGTAGGATTATACATTAAAAAGCTATAGCTGTAGTTACCAGAACCTCCTGTTGCATTAGCTGTAAACTTTACTGTAGTTCCTGCACCTACTGTACTCTTATCCGAGTTCAAACTTGCTGTCAAGTTATAACTTTCCAAAACTTCAACGCTTATAGCTTCACTTCTTACAACCTGGCCGTAAGCATCCTTTACTTCCACATAGAACTTTCTAGCCTCAGCAGTAGAAGCTATCCAGCTTAATTTATTAACTTCTTTAAAGTCCGAAAATCTATACCAGTAACCCTTATCCTCATTATACATTATAAAGCTATATGTATAACCACCTGCACCACCTGAAGCTGTAGCTGTTAAGGCCAAGTTAGAGCCTTTAACCACACTTTTTGCATTAGCATTTAATGATATTAACAATGGTTCTAATACCGTTACTTTAACGCCTTCACTTCTTACAACTTTTCCGGCACTATCCTTTACTTCAACATAGAAAGTTTTATTTCCTGAAGTACTTGCATACCAGCTATAGACTTCGTCCATACTAAAGCTGTTTAATCTATGCCAATATCCCTGGTCATTATTATACATAATAAAACTATATGTATATTCACCTGTACCACCTGTTGCTGTAGCAGTAAATGATACGCTTGCATTGTTTGAAACTATTAAAGATTTTGTTGCAATGCTTACTTTCAATTCGTTAGAAGTTACAGCTACATTAACGCCATTGCTCCTTGCCACATTGCCTAACCAATCTTTTGCTTCTGCATAAAGAACTTTCTGTCCTGCCGAATTTGCAGTCCACACAAAACTTTTTGCGTCTGAAAAGTCACAAAATCTATACCAATAATTCTTTGTTACATCATACACAATAAAACTATACTGATATGTACCATAGCCTCCATTTGCATTTGCTGTAAGCTTAATATCATCACCAACTAATAAAGCAGAACTAACATTTGTTGTCAATTCAACTGCTAACTTATCTTCTACTACAAGCTCTTCAAATACTAATTTTACTTTATTTGCCTCTGTTTGCGCAGTTGAGTCTAAATATCCAACAATAATTATATCCGTATTTTCTTTATCTTCTACATGTCCTCCACCTGTAATTGCAGGATATTTAAATTCACATTCTGGATTAAGAACAACTACTCTTTCAAGATTTTTACAGAATTTTAAAGCATAACTTTCTACTAGTGTAACACTTTCTGGAATAATCACGTTAACAAGATTATCACAATTTTTCATTGCGGAATCTGCAATTGTTGTAACTCCATCAGGCACTCTAAAATCAGTAAGTTGTTTTCCCTTAGGAAACATCTGTAAAGTAGTTTTACTCTTATTGTATAATATACCATCTACTGCTGTAAATGAATTGCTTTCTTCACTCACAACAAATTCTTCCAGTTTTGTAGCACCTTCAAATACATCCGAGCTTAAAAAAGAAACCTTTGCAGGTATATATACTGATTTTAACTCACTACAATTTGTAAATGCACCATTAGTAATTTTTCTAACAGTATCAGGTGTTTCGCATTTTGTAATACCATTTTCTGCTAAATATAAAGTTTTCAAATCCGCACTATATAAAACACCATCAATTTTTGTTAAATTTTCATTTCCTTCTGCTATAGTAATACTTTTTAATGTAGGTATATCTCCAAAGGATCTTGCACCTGTGCTTTTTAATGTTGATGGAAGGTGAATGCTTTCAATATTAGTGCCTCTGAAAGCTTCCATTTCAATTGATATAAGACCTTCATTTAATGTAATTGTTTTAACATTTTCACACCATGCAAACGTATATATATTTATAGCTGTCAACTTTGATGGAATAGTAATACTTTCTAAACCTTTACAACCTCTAAATGCATATCTGCCCAAGCTTTCCAAATTTTCAGGCAAATCAACATGATTCATCTTACCGCATCCTAAAAACGCGCTTGCTCCAATACTTGTAACTGTCTCTGCAAGATTTAACTGTTCAACACTGGAACAATAGCTAAAAGCTCCATCTCCAATTGTAGTCAATTTATTGCTCAAATTTACACTTTTCATCTGATAGCAATAATAAAACGCATCTTCACCTATAGAAGTAACACTATCTGCAACATCTGCAATATATAAATTTGTACAACTGCTAAAAGCTCCATCACCTATATGTGTTACACCATCTTCCACAATTAAACTTTTTGCGTTTATCCATATAAGCGGTCTTGAATTCTCACTTGTATAATCGGCCATAGCACCATTTCCACTAACAACAAGTGTTCTATATGGAACTGTATCGCTTGCCTCATATAGCACCCATTCAACATCTCCCGATGTTCCCTGACCCATTATTCCGCCATATTCTGCCGCCAAAGTATTCTTAGGCATTGCAATTACCATAAATACGCTTAAACATATTAAAGTTAATATTTTTTTCATTTTTACCTCCATATCTAATTTTATAACATTTTATTCTTTTATTCATTTCTTGTCAATACTTTACCTTACTAAAATGAGAGATTGTTGGCAATCTCTCATTTTTATATTTATCTAATATTAACCTCTAATACTGCACTTCTTACAACTGTTCCGTTACCATCCTTAACATCTACATAGAACTCTCTGTCTCCGTTAGCTGTCCAGTACATTACATTTTCACTTGTAAAGTCACTAAATCTATGCCAATTTCCACTAGCTTCATTGTACATCAAGAAACTGTATGTGTAATCACCTGTTCCACCTGATGCATTAGCAGTAATTTCCACATTTTCTCCTGCATAAGGGTTATCATTACTTGTCACTACACTAACCATAAGGTTTGAACTATCTAATATCGATAATGTTATACCTTCACTTCTAACGATTGTACCATTGCTATCCTTAACTTCAACATAGAATGTTCTGTCG
>JAZQMK010000004.1:0-4071 GCA_045543455.1 Lachnospiraceae bacterium | reverse complement strand
AGGGTAAATATCAGTATGCAGATCAGGTTTCAGCAGATGATGAAGCTGGTACAATTACTGTATGTGGTAAGACATTAAAGATTTATGCTATGGCTAATGCTGCTGAGCTTCCTTGGGGAGAATTAGATGTAGATGTTGTATTAGAGTGTACAGGTTTCTATACCTCTAAGGAAAAGGCTTCTGCACATATTACTGCAGGTGCTAAGAAGGTTGTTATTTCTGCACCAGCTGGAAATGACTTAAAGACTATCGTATATAGTGTTAATGAAGATACTTTGACAGCAGATGACAAGATTATTTCAGCTGCTTCTTGTACAACTAACTGTTTAGCTCCTATGGCTAAGGCATTGAATGATTATGCACCAATCCAGTCTGGTATCATGGCTACTATCCATGCTTATACCGGTGATCAGATGGTACTTGATGGACCACACAGAAAGGGCGATTTAAGAAGAGCTCGTGCAGCTGCTGTAAATATCGTTCCTAACTCAACTGGTGCAGCAAAAGCAATCGGTTTAGTTATCCCAGAATTAAATGGTAAGTTAATCGGTTCTGCACAGAGAGTTCCAGTACCAACAGGTTCAACTACAATCCTTACTGCAGTTGTTAAGGGTGCTAACGTAACTAAGGAAGGCATCAACGCTGCTATGAAGGCTGCTGCTTCAGAGTCATTCGGTTATACAGAGGAAGAAATCGTTTCTTCAGATGTTGTTGGTATGAGATTTGGTTCATTATTCGATGCTACTCAGACTATGGTAGCTCCTATCGGTGATGACCTTTATGAAGTACAGGTTGTTTCATGGTATGATAATGAGAATTCATACACTAGCCAGATGGTTAGAACTATTAAGTACTTCGCTGAGTTAGCTTAATTTTATTTAAGTTTTTATTTCAGACCTAATGGGTCCGGTCTTTTGGGACCGGACCTTTTTTTCAGATTTTAATTATAGGAGGATATATATAATGTCATTAAATAAAAAATCAGTAGATGATATTAATGTTAAAGGACTTCGTGTTCTTTGCAGATGTGATTTCAATGTACCATTAAAGGAAGGCAAGATTACTGATGAAAATCGTCTTGTAGCAGCGCTTCCAACAATTAAGAAATTAATTGCTGATGGTGGTAAGGTTATTCTTTGCTCACATCTTGGTAAAGTTAAGACAGAAGAAGATAAAGTTACTAAGACTCTTGCTCCTGTTGCAGCTCGTCTTTCAGAGCTTCTTGGTCAGGAAGTTAAATTTGCAGCTGATCTTGAAGTAGTTGGTCCTAATGCTAAGGCTGCAGTTGAGGCTATGAATGATGGTGATGTTATTCTTCTTGAGAATACTCGTTTCAGAGCAGAAGAAACTAAATGTGGTGAAGCATTTTCACAGGATTTAGCTTCAATTTGTGATGTATTTGTTAATGATGCGTTTGGTACAGCTCATAGAGCTCACTGCTCAAATGTAGGAGTTGCTCAGCTTGTTGATACAGCTGTAGTTGGTTACTTAATGCAGAAGGAAATCGATTTCCTTGGTAATGCAGTAGAGAATCCTGTTAGACCATTTGTTGCGATTCTTGGTGGTGCAAAGGTTGCAGATAAGCTTAACGTTATCTCAAACTTAATTGAGAAGTGTGATACACTCATCATCGGTGGAGGTATGGCTTATACATTCCTTAAGGCTAAGGGCTATGAAATCGGTAAATCACTTGTTGATGATACAAAGATTGATTACTGTAAGGAAATGATGGAAAAAGCTGAAAAACTTGGTAAAAATCTTATGCTTCCTGTAGATTCAGTTATGATTAATGATTTCCCTAATCCAATCGATGCTCCTGTTGAGACTGAAGTATGCGATGCTGATAAGATGAATGCTGACAAAGAGGGTTGTGATATTGGACCTAAGACTGTTGCATTATTCTCAGAGGCTGTTAAGACAGCTAAGACTGTTGTTTGGAATGGACCTATGGGTGTATTTGAGAATCCTACACTTGCAGTTGGTACAAAGGCAGTAGCTGCAGCTCTTGCAGAGACTGATGCTACAACAATTATTGGTGGTGGTGATTCAGCAGCAGCTGTTAACCAGCTTGGATATGGTGATAAGATGAGCCATATTTCAACAGGTGGCGGAGCTTCACTTGAATTCTTAGAAGGTAAGGAACTTCCAGGTGTAGCAGCAGCTAACGATAAGTAAGACCTTAGCGATAAAGAAACGAAGTCGCATAAGTAATATATAATTAGGAGAAATAATATTATGTCAAGAAAGAAGATTATCGCAGGTAACTGGAAGATGAACATGACACCTTCACAGGCAGTTAAGCTTGTTGAAGAACTTGCACCATTAGTAAAAAATGATGCGGTAGATGTTGTTTATTGTGTACCTGCAATTGATATTGTACCTGTAGTAGAAGCTGTTAAAGGTTCAAATGTACAGGTTGGTGCTGAGAATATGTACTTTGAGGAAAGCGGTGCTTATACTGGTGAGATTTCAGCAGCTATGTTAGTAGATGCCGGCGTTAAGTATGTAATTATCGGACATTCAGAGAGAAGAGATTACTTCAAGGAAGATGATGCTTTACTTAATAAGAAAGTTAAAAAAGCTATCGAAGCTGGTCTTACTCCAATCCTTTGCTGTGGAGAATCACTTGAGCAAAGAGAGATGGGTGTTACTATGGACTGGATTAGATTCCAGATTAAGTCTGATCTTGTAGATGTTACAGCTGATCAGGTAAAAGATATAGTTATCGCATATGAGCCAATCTGGGCTATCGGTACTGGTAAAACAGCTACTACAGAGCAGGCTGAAGAAGTTTGTAAGGGAATTCGTGAATGCATAGCTGAGATGTATGATCAAGCAACAGCTGATGCAGTTCGTATTCAGTATGGTGGTTCTGTAAATGCTGCTAATGCTGCAGAATTATTTGCACAGCCAAATATCGATGGTGGTCTTGTTGGTGGAGCATCACTTAAGGCTGATTTCGGTAATATCGTTAATTATTAATTATATTATAAACTGTAAAGAGTTCGGATACATTCCGGACTCTTTATATTTATTTGGCTTTTTGCAATGTCTAAAAATATGAAAAAATATTTACCTAAATAGTTTTTTTTAAGTGACATAAGTTTATTATTAGGTTATAATTAATATATGTATTTTTAACAATATTTTATATAAGGTGGTGACCCTATGGATAATAATGCTATAAATAAAGAATTATTAAATCGCATTCAACAATTAGAAAAAGAAAACTTATTATATAGAAATGTCATAGATTCATTGCCTATAAATATGTTCGCCAAAGATACAGAATGCCGTTATATTATTACTAATAAAATGTGTGATAAAATTTTAGGTGTTGAACATGGGGACATTATTGGGAAAACTGATTTTGACATCAGAAAGTCTAGGGAAATAGCTGAATATTATCATAATGAAGATATTAACATAATGACAAAAAAAGTCGGGACAAGGGAGATTGCACCAACAGTATATCATGACACTATAAAGTACTTTGATATTATGCGAGAACCCATCTTAGATGATGAAGGGAATGTGCTCGGATTAATTGGTATTGTAATTGATTCGGATGAAACTATTAATACATATAGTAAAAATATTAATGAATCAAAGGATCATATAAATATAGAATATAATAATTTGGTTTTTGAATATAATTTTGTAACTAATGAAGCTATAATAGAAATTAAACCCGAAATGTTTGATTTTTTACCAACAAAAATATCTGATTTTGTTTTTTTTGTTGAGTCAAATGATTTTATTGATACAAAAAATCTTCTTAAAACAAGAAGAATATTTAACGATGTTTTAAAAGGGAAAAGCGAATCAAGTGGTGTGATTGAAATTAATATTAATGGTGAAAAAAGGCCAATGTTATTATCTGTTAATTCATTTTTAAATAAAAATGGTACACCGTTGCGTGCAATTTGTATTGTTAGAGTACTTGATAATTCAAATGTAGAAATTGAGAATAGCAGAATAACTTTAAATGAGGCAGCTTCTAATTTGCATGATATACTTATGCAATCATTTGAAAATATAATATATGTCAGTCCAAAAAATAATTGGTAT
>JAZQMK010000003.1:0-15014 GCA_045543455.1 Lachnospiraceae bacterium | reverse complement strand
TTCTTCTACTTCATCTGCTATACCAGTATCTCTAATATAAGCACATAAATCAACAGAACCAAAGGTCTTCTTATCAAATACTCTTGCTGAACGTTCCAATCTAAGCTCATTAAGCTTTTCACATAATTCCCAGCCCTGTGTATATTCTACACAATGTACTACTGGAAGTTTTTTACCTTCCATAGTATCCATATAATATTCATCATGTGTATCACGAGTATACATTACTATGCCCTTATAATTCTTAACAAGACTTTCAATTCTTGGCAGAACATCTTTAGCCATATCATTTGCTAAGGCACCTGTAACAAAATCATTTTGCATATCTACTACTATTAATAACTTCATATCCATCTCTCCTATTCTATTTATTCAATATTGTAACATCCAATTTATTATATGGAATCTCAATTCCATATTCATCACATGCCTTTTTAAGTCTTTCTGTCAGACACCATTTAGCCTCCCAGTACTTATCAGCCTTAACCCAGAAACGAACTTCAATTCCAACACTGCTATCATCAAGACTGGCCACAAATACATTTTTTTCTTTATTGTGATCAATTAAATGATTGGCATCCACAATATTTTTGAATAAAGACTTCGCTTTATCTATATCTGCTGAATAGCTGATTGGCACTGTTATCTCTATTCTTCTATGTGTCTGAGTTGATACATTTGTAAGACTGGTATTAGCTAATACACCATTAGGAATTATTACTGTTCTGTTATCAGGTGTAAGTAATTTAGTATATATAAGTTCAATGGCAAGTACCGTTCCTGAATTACCGTGAGAATCTTCAACTATATAATCTCCAATTTTAAATGGTTTAAATATAAGTATCAACACACCGCCTGCAAAATTTGATAAGCTTCCTTGTAATGCAAGACCAATTGCAAGACCTGCTGAGCCTAACAATGCAATTATTGAGCTTGTTGCAATACCCAATCTCTCAATTATCACCATAGCAAGTATTGCATACAATAAGAACTTAATTACAGACATAAGAAACTTTGATACAGTCTTATCTGCTTCTGATTTTACAAAAGCTTTATCCAAAAGATTCAATACAAATTTAATAAGCTTTCTTCCTATAAGCCATATTATAATTACTAAAACAAGACTTGACACAACCTTAATAGCCCATGTCGAAAAATTGCTAAATAGATTCATTAAATAATCTGAATCTGTTAAGTCAATTGCCATTAACATTATTCATTACCTTCCTTTTCCTTCTTAAGTTGCTTAGGATAATATTTTAATACAGATATTCCAAGTGGTGGAACATTAAGCTTCAGTGAATTATCTCTTCCATCACACTCTACAGCTTCACTGGCTATAAAGCTTGAATTAGTAATACCTTTTCCACCATATTCAACACTGTCACTGTTAAATATCTCTTTATATTTACCTGCATATGGCACACCAATAGTATAATCCAATCTTTCTACCGGTGTAAAGTTAGCAACTATTACTAATGTTTTATCGTCTGCAGCTTTTCTCATAAATACAAGTATAGTTTCATCAGCAGAAATATTATTAATCCATTCAAATCCGTCCGGATCATAATCTAACTGGTATAATGCCGTTTCACTTAAATATAACTTATTCAAATCTCTTACATAATTATTTAAGCATTTATGTTCATCATATCTAAGTACATCCCAAGGAATACTCTTTTCCTGATCCCATTCATTATACTGACCAAAATCCTGACCCATAAACATAAGTTTCTTACCTGGATGCATATACATAAAGCCATATGTAACTCTTAAGTTTGCAAATCGTAATTCTGTCACAGGTCCTGGCATCTTACCAACCATTGACCCCTTTCCGTGAACCACTTCATCATGAGAAAATGAAAGTACAAAATTCTCGCTATAAGCATATATCATGCTAAAAATCAATTCATCGTAATGAGCTTTTCTGTAAATAGGATCAAATCTCATAAATTCAATAAAATCATTAATCCATCCTGTATGCCATTTAAAATCAAATCCTAACGAATTCTTATTAACATCACCTGTTACCCTTGGCCATGCAGTAGGTTCTTGTGCTATAAGCATAGTTGAAAGCTTCATTCTCTTAAAAATAGAATTTAACTGCTTTATAAACTGAATTGCTTCAAGATTCTCATTGCCACCATACATATTAGCTACCCACTCACCAGGATTCTTACCATAGTCAAGATAAAGCATTGATGGAATAATACCCATTCTTATGCCATCTGCATGGTATTCCTTAGCCCAAAATAAAGCGTTAGCTATAAGGAAGTTACGAACCTCCGGACGACCATAATTATATAAGAGGGTACCTAATTCAACACATTCACCCTGTCGCTTATCTGCATGATTGTATAAATGTGTACCATCAAAATATGCAAGTCCAAAATCATCCTTAGGGAACTGTGCAGGAACCCAATCAAGGATAACGCCAATAGACGCTTTATGACATTCATCTATAAAATATTTGAAATCATTAGCGTTACCATATCTCTTTGTTGGAGCATAATAACCGGTTGTCTGATATCCCCAGGAAGCATCAAGCGGATGCTCCATAATTGGCATAATTTCAATATGAGTATAATTCATAGTCTTAACATAGTCGATTACCTTTGGAGCCAACTCCCTGTATGTATAAAATAATCTTCCATCCTCTGGTTTCATAAATGAGCCCAAATGTAATTCATATATAGACACTGCTTCATTCTTATAGTCGATATCATTTTGCTTTTCCTGCCACTCACTATCCTGCCACTGATAATTATCAATATCACGAATTATTGAAGCATTATTAGGTCTTAATTCAGCTTCAAATGCATATGGATCTGACTTAAGTGCTGTCATCTGACCTTTAAATTTAACTTCATATTTGTATATTGCACCTTCTTTTATTCCTGGAATAAATAATTCAAACACGCCTGTATCTTCTACTCTTCGCATCTGATATATTCTTCCATCCCAATTATTGAAATCTCCAACAACACTGACTCTTACTGCATTAGGTGCCCAAACAGCAAATTGAACACCTTCAACTCCATCAATAGTCTTTAAATGTGCGCCTAACACCTTATAAATATCATAACACACACCGGCATTAAAGGCTCTTAATTTATCCATAGGCAATGTCATTGGGAAATTATATGGATCTATAAATGACCACTCATTGCCATCCTCATATGTTGCTGTAATAGTATATTTAAACGGCTTCTTATCATGTATAAGAACGGAAAAGAATCCTTCCTCATCCACTTCAGACATAAGAAAAGCTGTACCATCTTCCTTTATAACCTTTACTTCAACAGCATTAGGAAGAAATGTTGAAACTATTGTACCATCAGCAACAACGTGTGCACCTAATATATCATGTGGCTTATCTTCTTCTGAATACACCACCGCTTCTATTTCTGCCCAATTCATATAATTATATAATTTATCGTCCATATAAATCCTCATTTCTATATTATTCTATTAACTTGTCTTACGAAATCAATTGTGATATACTTATTATAACATAAATTTCAAATAATTACACTAAAAAAATAGGAGTTGATTAATTTTATGCTACACGAAAAAATAAATATAGAAATTGATTATGAAAAGTTAGGCATTAAGCATGATGATTACCAGCCTACCCTTACTACTTACTTTATGGACAACGATGAGGAAGTTCATGGTGTAAGACAAAGAGCAACTATCCTAATCTGTCCTGGTGGTGGCTATGGGCACCATTCATTTAGAGAAGGTGAAGCTGTTGCCATTAGAATGAACAGTCTTGGTTTTAATGCCTGCGTTTTACACTATAGCTTAAAGCCAAATACATTTCCTTGCCAGCTTTTTGAATTAGCATGTTCAGTGGCATACCTTAGAGAAAACCACAAAATATATAACATTGACCCTGAGCGAATCATAGTTGCAGGTTTTTCAGCAGGTGGTCATGTTGCCGCTTCTCTTGGTACAATGTGGAATAAGGATTTTATTTCAAAAGCACTTAATATACCTGAAGACATTATAAAACCTGACGGTATGCTCCTTGCTTACCCGGTTATTACCTCCGGTGAATTTGCGCATAGAGGTTCATTTACCAATCTTTTAGGTGATGCTTATGACAAATTACTTGATTTCGCTTCACTTGAAAATCAGGTAGATGAAGCAACTCCAAAAACTTTCATTTGGCATACTTTTGAAGATGGTTCCGTACCTTTAGAAAACTCATTGCTATTTGCTAGTGCCCTTCGTAAAGCAAATGTCGAATTTGAATACCATGTATTCCCAAAAGGTTCTCACGGTTTAGCTCTTTGCACAGAAGAAACCAACCGCTTGCAAAATGACAAAATCCAGCCTGAATACGCATGCTGGGTTGATATGTTCGCTAATTGGGTTGAATTATGTTTATAAACTAATCTATAACACTTAAAAAGGCTGTGACCATCAAAAAGTCACAGCCTAATTTATTATTCACATAATTTTTTAACCACAAAATCATTTTCTCCAAACATATAGAAATAGTCGTCGATTAATATACCTCTATGGTATAAGAAATTTCCATCTAATCTTTCACTAAGTAATATCACTAGATCATATCCATCAAACTTGAACAATTTATATTGATTTTCTCCAACTATACTAAGTCCTACTAATTTTTCTTCTCTGTTAATATAATATGACTTATAGTCTCCAGTAATATTTGCATATTGTTCTATATAATTGCATACAGAATCAACCTTATTATTACCTTCCTTGTATATCTCAATCTTAAT
This sequence comes from Lachnospiraceae bacterium, assembly GCA_045543455.1. Classification (GTDB taxonomy): domain Bacteria; phylum Bacillota; class Clostridia; order Lachnospirales; family Lachnospiraceae; genus SIG291. The sequence goes on along the minus strand of JAZQMK010000003.1, from coordinate 10,254 downwards.
ATCTCTTGAATTTTCGTAACCAATTCCAAGAAGATATCCATCGCCAAAGTTTACAAGTGATGTTGAAAAGCCACTTATTTCCATAGTTTCTTTATATGTAATATTGTTAATATCACTTAAATCAAAGAAAAATACCGGATCAGTAAATTCAACTGCAGTACATATATAAGCTTTTTCCTTATCAAATCTTGCTGATTTAACTTCTTCACCCCATGGTGCAAAATTCACAACGCTTGATACCACTTCTTTTTTTGCAAAATCTATACAGTATAGTGCTGCATTTCTTCCTGTATCTGCATAAGCAACCCGTATATTATCATTTGTACTTTCTTTACCACACCAGGTGGTTGTTGCTATTCTCAAAATACCATTGTATTCATCCATACTGTATTGGTCATTTATATGTCCATCTACAGATATTGTTCCTAAATGTTCAAATTTTTCTCCATTAAATTTAATACATGTTATATCCGACTTATATCTTGTTTCTACAACATTATCAACTGTTGTAGTTTTTTTATACTCATTTGTCAAATACATATTTTCAGTAGTAACATATACATTATCAGTGTATGATAAATATGCCGCTGTATCATCTGCTGTTAGGGTATTTGCATCAAATTCCACAATAAATGTATAACTCATATTTGTAATTTCTTCCGGTATTGTAATACAACTTGGAGAAATTAATTTATTTTCGCCATCTTCATTAATATATGGTATAAATGTATACGGTTCATCAAAATCAACACCATTAGCATAAAATCTTGATATAAGTAAAAGCTTACCATCCACATAACGTGAGCTTAAATATTTACCTTTAATTGTTACGGTCTTCTTTACAGATATATTTTTAGGATCGCTTACATCAAGAGATAAGAGTTTTACACTTCTTCCATCTTTATAACTAACTTCTTCTCGAATTACTGTAGCAGTCTTACAGTCAGTAGAAAGATAGAATTCAGTTGCTTCTACCTGAGCATCTAAAAACTCATACTTACCTACAATTTTACTATTCTCCTGTTCAATTGAATACACTCTAAGAGAACCTCTATTTAAATGAAAAATATATTTATCACTGCGTTTAATCTTGTCCGCTTCAATTACGCCGTCTACCTGATTATCTGTGATTTCTTCATATCGGTCAGATGTTCCTGAATATTCCGGTATTCCCACTGCCGCATCCTTTTTCACTGAGAAAAAAGAAAATATTTCCCAATTGTGTCTGTTTGACCATATGTACTTATCAAAGTTATTTTTATACTTAGGTTCATCTTTATAAAATGCTACATTTAACTTTTCAATAATGGCATAGTATTCGCTATTCTTATACTGCTCTACTGACGGTATCTGATTCTTAATCGGCATAAACATCCATACACCTAAAACCGTAAGCATACAACAAATACATGCTGCAATAATTGCCAGATTTCTTCCAAGCTTTAAACTTTTAATTGTTTTTGCTCTTTCAGGCGCCGCCTCTTCAATATACTTATCATCAATATGTTCCAGCGAGCGCATTAATTTTTCATTTTTCATAGTGTAACACCTTCTTTTTCCAAAAATTCCTTGAACTTAGTACGAGTCCTTAAAAGGTTTACCTTAACCTTACTTTCTGACATTCCATAGTCCTTAGCTATTTCCTTTATAGAACTTACGTACCAGTATCTTCTGACAAATATAATTCTTTTATCGGTCTGTAAGCCTTCTAAGAAACGATTAATAATATCTTTTAGCACAAGTTCATCTGTAAACTCATCACCGTCACTTGCAGGAATACAATCATTCATCTCCTCCAATGCCAAGGTCATATTGCCAAGTCTTTTTCCTGCCGTATTATAATCATACTTGTCAAATGCTGTATTGCGTGTAATCTTACCTAGAAATGTAGATAATTTCTCAGGTTTATGTGGTGGAATAGAATTCCAAGTCTTTAAATATGTATCATTGACACATTCCTTTGCGTCCTCTTCAGAATATAAAATATTGTAAGCAATGTAATGACAATACTTACCATATTTTCTATCTGTTTCAGTAATTGCTAATTCGGAACGTTCTAAATACAAATCAACAATTTTGTTATCTTCCATTTTTTTCCTCCTTTCAAGGCCTTTCACCCTAATACACGCAATTAATATTTAAAAGGTTACACTATAAATATAATTTTATAATATTATTTATTTCTACGCAACATAAAAGACCGATTATTTGAAATCGGCCTCTTATATCACTCTAAATCCAACTTTATCACTTTAAAATCTTCTTCACCAAACATATAAAAGTAGCCCTCAATGAACACACCTCGTTGAAAATCCTGATTACCATCAATCTCTTGCCTAACCAATTCTACTAATTTTTCACCATCAAATTTAAGCAAAACATATTCATGATTTCTGGTATTAATATCTTCAATACTTAATCCTATAAGCTGTTCTTCTTTATTAATATAATAGGCTTTCTCATCTCTTATATTAATATATCCATTATTTTGTGTAAATTTGCACACAGATTCCATACCATCGACATTTTCTTTGTACACTTCAATCTTAACATTTCTATTTCCTTCGTAGCCTATATCTGCAAAATATTCATTTCCCAAAACAACAAATGGATCTGTATAACCGTCTACTTTCTCAATTTTTTTATATGTAATATTAGCAATATCGCTTAAATCAAAAGCATATATCGAGCCTGTATCTCTTTCTCCCATATAGGCATATGCCATTTCTTTATTAAACCTTACAAAACGTAATCTTTCATTAGATGCGTCAAATTTGTCTATTACTGAAACAATTTGCCAACTTGACAAATCTATACAATATAATGTTGAAGTATTTGTAAACACCCTTAATATTCCTTCATATTCATCAAAATACTCTACTCTATCTATCGAACCTTCTATCGTAATTGTATTATTTCTTACAAAATTTTCACTTATGTATCCAAAACTAACTATTTCTGTTTTTGCATTATTTTCACCACTATCATGCAACAAATATACATTTTCTGTATTTATATAAACATTTTTCGTATATGACAGATATGCTTGTGAATCAATTATTTCTAAAGAATTAGAATCAATTTTTGTAACCTGCATATATATCGTATCTGTAACGTTTTCAGGCACTACAATACTACTCGCAGAAAGACTCTTATATCCCGTTCCTGTATTTATTTGTGGAATAAATGTACTTTCATCAGAGAAATCAATATTAGAAAGACTATATTTAGAAACAAGCAATATATCTCCATCTACATTCTTAACAGCTATACAACCACCACTAACATATATTGTTTTCTTTTCTTTTATTTGTTCAGGATTACTTATATCAAGTGCCTTTATTTCAAATTCATTTCTCCCGTTATTAGTACTATAAATAATTATCAATGATTTAAAATCCTTTGACAGGCAAAAATCAGTAGTAAATCCCTTATCCTCTCCCAACATATACGAACCAACTAACTTACTGTTTTCTTTATCAATTGAATATATATTTATATTTTCAGAATTCATATGAAAAATATATTTATCACTATACTCTATTTTTTTTGCTTCATTCGAAGTAGACATCTGTGTTTCTATAATATTTTCATCATCTTTATTTGAAACTCCTAATTGTGGCAAAGTTGGTCTTTCATCACAGTCACATTTTTTAGCAAAGATAAAGTCGCTCTTATTATCTAAAATATATTTATGAAAGTTATTTTTATATTTTGGCGACTTATTGTATTTAGCTATATTTAACTTTTGAATAATCTCATAATATTCACTATCTCTGTATTGCTCAACCGATGGCATTTTATTCTCAATAGGCTTAAATAACCATATAGCAAGAACACTCAATGCTCCTACAATACATATTGCTGCAATTATCAAAAATATCACACATTGTTTTTTCATAAGCATATACCCCCTTTTTATCTCCCTGGTCTTACTATATTCTCTATATACTCAAAGCATAATCCATCTTTATAGCTTTCATAGAAAAATGGTCTATCACAAATAAGAGTCGATGAATTCATAGTAAATTGGTCCAAGACCTCTCCATCTTCAGCAATAAAAGTCATATTGAAACTAAAACCCTTGTATCCTATAGATGATTTTGTTCTTATCATTTTTACGCTTTGTATATTCTCTACAATATACTTTATCTGCTCCCTATCTTCAATAACTGTCTTTCTACCATTCGCTCCATCAAATACTTCAATTTGAAATACTTCTTGCTCATCAACATTTTTAAGAAAATATACTGGCCAGAAATACCATATAATTACCAGAAGAAGTACCACCGCAATACTAATTATAATTATTTTCTTTTTTTCCATCTTCCCATCTCCTTTCACCCTAATACACGCAATTAATATTTAAAAGGTTACACTATAAATTAAATTTTATAATAATTTTTCCAATAAATCAACTTCACCTTTTATGTAGCAAAACACACACCCTAATTTCCGCCTTTGAGTTTATCTCAACCTAGGAAATTAGGGTGTGTGTTTTTTGTTCTTTATATCTGATGAATAAATATTCCGCTTCTTAGCTTTGGCTCAAACCATGTTGACTTTGGTGGCATAAGCTTGTTAGCATCTGCTACCGCAAATAATTCAGCAATTGAAGTAGGGTACATTGAAAATGCTACTGTCATATCAAGTGATACTCTTCTTTCAAGCTCTTTAAGGCCTCTGATTCCACCAATAAAATCTATTCTCTTATCTGTTCTTGGATCTTCAATACCAAGTATAGGTGTTAAGAGATTATTTTGAAGAATTGCTACATCAAGACCTTCTACCGGATCATTTACTAAAAGTTCTGGTTTAGCTGTAAGCTTATACCATACGCCATCAAGGAACATACCAAATGTTGCCTTAGCTGTTGGCTTAAAGACATCTGTACCAACTTCTTCTACAACAAAGCTTTCTGCTACCTTTGTAAGATATTCTTCCTTAGAGTAGCCATTTAAATCCTTAACAACTCTGTTATAATCCATAATCATCAATTCTTCATCTGGGAACAATACTGATAAGAAATAATTAAATTCTTCAGCACCTGTATAGCTTGGATTAGCTTCTCTTCTCTTGAAACCAACTTTTACAGCTGATGCTGCTCTATGATGTCCATCCGCAATATATGTAGCTTCAATACTTTCAAATGCATTTTTAATGTTAGCAACTGCTGCACTATCTGCTATCTTCCATACTGTATGCTTAATTCCATCATCTGCAACAAAGTCATATAAAGGCGCGTTAGCTTTTGCAGTTGCAATTTCATTAGAGATAACTGCATTAGCTCTATAGGCAAGGAAAATAGGTCCTGTCTGGGCACTACATACATCTACGTGATTGATACGATCTACTTCCTTATCTGCACGTGTCTTTTCATGCTTTTTAATAACATCATTAGCATAATCATCAATTGATGAGCAGGCAACAATACCTGTTTGAGCTCTTCCATCCATAGTAAGCTCATATACATAATATGCTTCTTCTTCATCTGTGATAAAAGTCTTATCCTCTATCATAGCATCAAGCATTTCTTTTGCTTTCTTATAAACTCTTTCATCATATGTGTCAACCGATGCATCAAATTGTGTTTCAGCTCTGTCAATCTTTAAGAATGAAAGTGGTTCCTTCTTAACTACCTCTAAGGCTTCTTCTCTATTGTACACATCATATGGTAATGCAGCAACACGGCTTACATACTGTACATCTGGTCTTACGCATTTAAATGGTCTTACTACTGCCATATTTTCTCCATTCCGAAGTGTCAAAATTGGTGTAGGAAAAACCTCATCCTATGAGATTTTTCCTACTACACTTCTTTCATTTACTTAATAATTCTTGCTCTAATTACTCCATCAATTGCAGAAATAGCCTGAACTAATTCTTCTGTTGCATTATGATCCAAATCAAGCATTGAGTAAGCATAATCGCCTCTACTCTTGTTGATCATATCAGAAATGTTGATATTATTGCTTGCTACTGCTGTTGTAAACTGGCTAATAATATTTGGAACATTCTTATGGCAAATAGCAATTCTACCAGCCTTAGTACAAACGCCCATATCACAAGCAGGATAGTTAACAGAGTTCTTAATGTTACCATTTTCAATATAGTCAACAATCTGCTTAACTGCCATAATTGCACAATTATCTTCCGATTCAGCTGTTGAAGCACCTAAATGAGGGAATGCAATTACATTCTTATTATTTGCAACTGCTACTGTTGGGAAGTCAGTTACATACTTCTTAACTTTACCTGAATCTAAAGCTTCTAATAAATCAGCTTCATTTACCAAAAGATCTCTTGCAAAGTTCAAAATTACAACGCCATCCTTCATCATTGATAAAGAAGCCTTATTAATCATGCCTCTTGTATCGTCTAATAAAGGTACATGTACTGTTAAATAATCACTTTCAGCATATACATCTGCATTATTTTTTACAATTTTAACTTCATTAGAAAGGTTAAGAGCATTTTGAACTGAAAGGAATGGGTCACAACCAACTACATTCATTCCAAGCTTAACAGCTACATTTGCTACTAAAACACCGATTGCACCAAGACCGATTACACCTAATGTTTTGCCTTGAATTTCACCGCCTGCATAATTTGCTTTAGCCTTTTCCATAGTCTTTCCAATGTTTTCATCATCCTTGTTATCAGCAACCCATTGCATAGCGCCTCTAACATCTCTTGCTGCAAGTAACATACCTGCAACTACTAATTCTTTAACACCGTTAGCGTTAGCGCCTGGTGTATTAAATACTACAACACCATTCTCTGCACACTTATCAAGTGGAATGTTGTTAACACCTGCGCCTGCTCTAGCAACTGCTAAAAGTTGCTTTGGCAATTCAAGTTCATGCATAGCTGCACTTCTTACAAGCACTGCATCTGCTTCTGCGAATTCGCCTGTTGTACCAAAATTATCTGGTAACAAGCTCATACCTACCTTAGCGATAGGATTTAAACAATTAACTTTGATCATCTTTCTCGATCCTTTCTTAGATATTATCTATACTAAAGTGAATAGGTAAAGCCAGACACTCTCATTCGTTTACCATTCACATAGTACCATTAAAATTATTGATTATTCTTTTCGAATTCTTTCATAAATTCAACTAATTTTTCAACGCCTTCGATTGGCATAGCATTGTAAATACTTGCTCTCATACCACCAACGCTTCTATGACCCTTAAGGTTTTCAAAGCCTGCTTCCTTAGCCTCTTTTACGAATTTAGCATCTAATTCTTCGTTACCTGTTACGAAAGGTACATTCATAAGTGAACGGTCTTCCTTAACAACTGTACCCTTAAATAACTTACTATTATCAAGGAAATCATAAAGGATAGCTGCCTTCTTTTCGTTGTGTTCCTTCATTGCAGCTAAACCACCCTGCTTCTTAATCCACTTAAATACCTTACCACAGATATAGATACCATATGCAGGAGGTGTGTTGTACATTGAACCATTGTCTGCATGAATCTTGTATCTTAACATTGTAGGTGTTCCTGGAAGAACATCTTCTGTAATTAAATCTTCTCTGATAATTGCGATAACTACACCAGCTGGTCCAATATTCTTTTGAACACCACCGTAGATTACGCCATACTTTGTAACATCAACAGGCTCTGATAAGAAGCATGAAGATACGTCAGATACTAATAATTTACCCTTTGTGTTAGGTAACTCTTTAAATTTAGTACCATAGATTGTATTATTTTCACAAATGTATACATAGTCCATATCATCTGTAATTGCAAGATCTGAACAATCTGGAATATATGAGAATGTCTTATCTGCTGAAGAAGCAAGTTCTACAGCTTCACCATACATTTTAGCTTCCTGGTAAGCTTTCTTTGCCCATTGTCCTGTTACAATGTAACCAGCCTTTTTATTTTTCATAAGGTTCATTGGAATCATTGCAAACTGCTGTGAAGCACCGCCTTGTAAGAATAATACCTTGTAGTTATCAGGTATATTCATTAAATCTCTTAAATCAGCTTCTGCTTCATCAATAATTTGTTGATATGCCTTTGAACGATGACTCATTTCCATAACTGACATTCCTGTGCCATTGTAATCCATCATTTCATCTGCTGCTGCCTTTAACACTTCTTCAGGTAAGACAGCCGGACCTGCTGAGAAATTGTACACTCTTCCCATTTTTTCATCCTCCTATTATTAGCTGTTAGCTTTTTCTTCTAAATCTTTTGCATCAAATGCTGCTGAAATTGCACCGCCTGGTGATACCATTGGGAATACTTTATCATCTGCGTCAATTATACATTCGATTAATACAGGTTCTTGTAAAGCAATTGCTTCTTTAAGAACATTTTCTAATTCTTCCTTCTTTGTAACTCTGTATGCTTTAGCTCCCATTGCTTCTGCAACCTTTACAAAATCCACCTTGTCATTGAGGATAGTAGAAGAATATCTCTTGCCATAGAACAATGTCTGCCATTGTCTAACCATACCTAATACGTGATTGTTAATTACAACCTGAATAATTGGTATATTATATCTTGTTGCAGTTGCGATTTCGTTCATATTCATTCTGAAACATCCATCACCCGCAATATTGATTACTGTTTTGTCAGGGCATGCTACCTTTGCACCAATACAAGCACCTAAGCCATAACCCATTGTACCAAGACCACCTGATGTAAGTAAAGTTCTTGGATTTTTGTACTTATAGTACTGTGCTGCCCACATCTGATGCTGACCTACATCAGTAGAAATAACCGCTTCACCATTTGTAACCTTATCAATAGTCTCAATTATATATGGACCTGTTAATTCTGACTTATCATATACTAATGGGAATTTTTCTTTTAATTCCATAATGTGTGCAATCCACTCAGTTCTTTCAACTCTTGTAAGCTTAGCATTTACTCTGTTAAGAATTTCATTAACATCACCGATTACACTTGCATTTGTCATAATGTTTTTATTAATTTCAGCTGGGTCAACATCAAATTGAAGAATCTTTGCATTCTTTGCAAATGATGCTGTATTACCTGTTACTCTATCAGAGAATCTGGCACCTACTGTTATAAGTAAGTCACACTCTGTAACACCTAAGTTAGCTGTCTTTGTACCATGCATACCAAGCATACCAACATACATTGGGTCTGTACCATCAAATGCGCCCTTACCCATAAGTGTATCTGTTACCGGAGCATTTACTAATTCAACAAATTTCTTTAATTCCTTTGAAGCTTCTGAAGCAATTGCACCACCACCTACAAATATAAATGGCTTCTTTGCATTTTTAATCATTTCAACTGCAACATCAATATCTTCTTCTTTAATAGAATCTGTTACCTTTTCAATAGCTTTTGGAAGCACTCTTGTGTACTCTGCTACATTTGCTGTAACGTCCTTTGTGATATCCACAAGTACAGGACCTGGTCTTCCAGTTTTAGCAATTCTAAATGCTTCTCTGATTGTATCAGCTAAAACATTAATATCTTTAACTATATAATTATGTTTTGTTATTGGCATTGTTACACCAGAAATGTCAATTTCCTGGAATGTATCTCTACCTAACAAATTAACTGCTACGTTAGCTGTAATTGCTACCATAGGAATTGAATCCATATAAGCTGTAGCAATACCTGTTACTAAGTTAGTTGCACCAGGACCAGATGTTGCAAAGCACACACCAACCTTGCCTGTTGCTCTTGCATATCCATCAGCCGCGTGAGCAGCACCCTGCTCGTGAGATGTAAGAATATGTGTAATTTCATCCTGATGTTTGTACAAAGCATCATAAATATTTAAAATTGTTCCACCCGGATAACCAAATATTGTATCTACGCCTTGTTCTTTTAAACACTCAATTACAATTTCAGAACCTGTTAATTGCATAAATGTACCTCTTTCATATATTTATTATTTCTTAGGAATCTCTAAAACTGCACCTCTGTTACCTGATGTAACCTGTGCTGCATATCTTGCAAGATATCCTGTAGTAATCTTAGGCTCTCTTGGTTGCCAAGCAGCCTTTCTCTTAGCAAATTCTTCATCTGAAATCACAAAATCAAGTGTGTTTTCAGGAATATTTATCTTAATTATATCGCCTTCTTCAACTAAAGCAATAGGTCCGCCTACCGCTGCTTCTGGAGAAACGTGTCCGATTGAAGCACCTCTTGAAGCACCAGAGAATCTACCATCTGTAATAAGCGCAACGCTTGAACCAAGTCCCATACCAGCAATTGCTGAAGTTGGGTTTAACATTTCTCTCATACC
>JAZQMK010000002.1:0-4487 GCA_045543455.1 Lachnospiraceae bacterium | reverse complement strand
ATTCTGGATAACCATGACATGTCACCAAAAATAAATGCCACTAAATCAAAACGGAAAAGTCCAATCAAGCCCCAGTTAACAGCACCAATGATAGCAACTGTAAGGGCAGTATAATCAATAATTCTATTACCCATGATTTACCTCCAATCTACTAAAAGCTTTTGAAATCATTAATAGTATAACCATGGTATAATAAAATATACATTATGTACTAAGTAAAATTATCGATAAAAGCGGAATACACCGAATACTTTTCCAACGATCTGGCAATCATCAACTATAATAGGATCCATATCATCATTTTCAGGTTGTAATCTGATGTGACCATTTTCTTTGTAAAATGTTTTCACAGTAGCACCATCTTCAATCATAGCAACAACCATATCTCCATTATTAGCAGTAGAGCAGCTATTTACAAAAATACGGTCACCGCTAAAAATACCTGCATTTATCATGGAATCACCACGAACCTTAAGAATAAAGGATTCTCCCTTTGGCACCATATCTGCTGGTACAGGGAAATAGTCCTCAATATTTTCTTCCGCAAGTATTGGTTGACCGGCAGCCACATTACCTATAACAGGTAAGCTAACCATTTCTGTACGAACAATCTGAAAGCTATCATCACAAATTTCAATAGCACGTGGCTTAGTAGGGTCACGCTTAATGTATCCATTCTTCTCTAATGTCTCTAAATGCGAGTGTACAGAAGAGGTTGATTTCAAATTTACAGTTTCACCTATCTCGCGAACAGTAGGCGGATAGCCCTTCTTTAAAATCTCATCCTTTATATAATCCAAAATCTGTTGTTGTTTTGCTGTAATCTTTCCGTAAGCCATAAGTTAAGTACCTCCATAAAAATATGAAATTTGCTTTACTGAATCAATTATAACATATTAAAAAACAAAAAGCAAACATATATTCCAAAAATATGTTCGATTTTTCTATTGACAAACAAATGTTTGTTCGATATAATAGTATTAACAAGAACAAATGTTCCGAACAATCATTCGTGTATGGAGGTTTTTATGAATACATCAGTTTATCCTATGACCAAAAGAGAATTATTAGCATATAAAAAGCAATTAAATCACAGAAAGGTCTTGAGACGACGCATTGCAATCGGTACTCTTAGTGTATTATTAGTTCTTCTTTTTGTATTCAGTTTTAATAGTATTGCACAGGCTACTGAAGAACTTCCCGAGACCACCTACAAATATTTTACTTATCATACTGTTGATAAAGGTGATACCCTCTGGAGCATGGCAGAAGAGTACATTGACTATGATTATTATAAGAATATTCATGAATATGTCTCAGAAGTAAAAGAAATTAACCATATGAACGATGATACTGTTCGCATAGGGCAGACTATTGTCATTCCTTACTTTTCTAATATATATAAATAGAAGAGTAGAACCCGAAAGATTATTCTTCGGGTTCTTTTTCAAAGCTATTTTTCACGTAATTTCACTTTGTTTGCAGCCATTCTACGATTCATATCTGCCTGCGCCGCATAATGTTTTCGAGTAGTATTTACATCATTATGTCCTAATACATCCGCAACCAGATAAATATCATCCGTTTCCTGATATAATGAGGTGCCATAGGTGCTTCTTAATTTATGAGGAGTTATTTTTTTCAAGGTCGTTACCTTTGATGCATATTTCTTCACAAGATTTTCCACAGCACGTACGGTAATCCTACGATTTTGTAAGGATAAAAACAGTGCATTCTCATGACCTTCCTGAGGTACCATGTATTCACGTTCTTCAAAATAATCCAGTAAGGCTGTTTCTACTTCTTCACCAAAATATACAACCGCCTCTTTACCACCTTTTCGCAAAATACGAATACCATTTGCTTCAAAATCCACATCATTTAAGTCTAATCCCACACATTCAGAAACTCGAATACCGGTTCCAAGCAGGAGAGTAAGCAAAGCCAAATCTCTAGTTTTTGTCTTTTCATGAAAATGTGCTTCTTTTTGGGTTAATTTATCACCATTTTCTACTAAATCAAGCAATTTAGCCACTTCATTAGGTTCTAAACGTATAATATCATGTTCATGCTGTTTCGGAACAGGAACAAGTGATGCCGGATTTGTACTAATCTTTTCATTCTCAAAAAAATATTTATAAAAGCTTCTTAAGGAAGCTATTTTACGCTTTTTCCCACGTTCATCATTGGTGATTTCTTTACCATCTTTGGAATAATAACTCATAAACTCCAGGTATTCCAAGATATCATCCCTTGTTATCTGATCTAATAGTTCAATCCGATATTCCGTAATTGCCTGTTTTGCACATACAGGATTGTTTTCGTGAAGGAACTCAAAGAACACACGCAAATCATATGCGTAAGCTAATCTGGTACGTGCAGAAGTATACTCATTAATCCCCCTGAAATAGTCCTTACAAAATGGTGGAAGAGTATCTAAAACTTCACGCAAACGAGTTATATTATGCCTATTTTGTTCTTCATGATAACTTAATTGCTTATTTATTGCCAAAATATTCGGTCCATCCTTTCAAATTGCCGGTTTGAATTGCCGTAAACATCCTTTCTTTCACACCCGGATTCTCCAAATTTAACTTTCTAAGTAACTGCTTGATATATTCTCTTTTCGTATTACCATCTGCAGGGCAGGGACTCTTAACTACCGGCACTTCATATTTGTTGATAAAACCAATCACATCCGCTTCATTCATATACATTAACGGCCTTATAACCGTCAAATCCATTCTGTCCAAATAGGTGACAGGAGAGAAGGTATGGAAACGTCCTTCAAATATTAAGGACATAAGCATGGTTTCCACTACATCATCCTTATGATGAGCATAAGCCACTTTATTGCAGCCTGCTGCTTTAATCGCATCATTCAATGCACCCTTACGCATTTTTGCACAAAGAGAGCAGGGATTACTTTCTTTACGGTCTTCAAAAATAATCTTAGCTATTTCTGTTGATACTATAGTGTATTCCACCTGTAATTCTTCACAAATTTCTTTGATTTTGTCCAAATTCAGATTTTGGAATCCCAAGTCTACTGTTACAGCATGTATATCAAATTTCTTTGGATAGAAGCGTTTTAATCCGTGTAAAGCATATAGCATTGTAAGAGAATCCTTACCACCGGATATACCTATTGCTATTTTATCTCCATCCTCAACCATATGATAATCATCAATTGCACGTCGTACATAACTCATTACCTGTTGCAGCTTCATAATTTACCTCATTTCGTTAATTATTTAATTATAAACCTTTATCATTTTAAACGCAATGTTACAGCTGAAATATATCAGACTTTTCACCAAAAAATTAATTAAAAATTAACCAAAATTCACTTGTTATATATTTTTTAAGAGTGTATGATATTAATATGGTTATTTTATTTCTTTAATACAAATTATGATTAAGTGGGGTTAATTTACTATGAAGATTCGCTGGAACAATCGTTATGTAAAATGGAGCTGTACTATAATTGTTACATTTTGCATTTGTCTGCTATTTTATTATTTATTATTCTTTGGAAGCAATATTAAAACAGCATTTAGTAATGCATACAAGATATTAATGCCCATTTTATTTGGTTGCATTATGGCTTATTTATTAACCCCAACAGTTAACTGGTTAGAGAAAAGAATCTTAAATCCTATCATTCATAAAATCAAATTTAAAAAGAAAGAAATCTTTCGTCCATATATTCGTGCTATTAGTATTGTTTTGACGTCACTTTTGTATTATTTTATTATTCGCATGATTATTACAATGCTGTTATCACAGATTGTTCCCAGTTTGCAGAATCTTTTAAATAATTTTGAAGATTATTGGGCTAATTTCCAGATATGGTTAGAAGAGTTATTATCCACTCGTCCGGTGTGGCTTGAAGCTCTTTTTGCAAATAATCCCAAGTTAGAAGAGCAGATTCTTTCCGTTATTAATAATTATTCCAACGAATTATCCGGATATTTAGATAAAGCATTGGTTTTATTATCAAAATCAGGAGAACTTATTAAAACCGTATCCGTTAGTATTTTCAATGTTTTAAAGGTATTATGGAACTTTGTACTGGGATTTATTATAGCTATCTATTTATTAGCAAATAAAGAGCGTTATTCTAACCAAGCCAAAAAAGTGATTTATGCATTTTGGGAACGCGACAAGGCTAATGTATTAATCAACAATTTCCGTTTTGCCCACAATACTTTTATTGGCTTTATCATCGGAAAGGTGATTGATTCTATTATTATTGGTTGTTTGTGTTTTTGTGGTACCTCATTAATGAATACCCCTTATGCAGCCTTGGTAAGTGTTGTCATTGGTGTTACTAACGTAATTCCTTTCTTTGGGCCATTTTTAGGGGCTATACCATGTTCTATTTTAATTCTGGTAGTAGACCCTACACATCCTTTAAATTTTGTTTATTTTGCTATTTTCGTTCTGATTTTACAGCAGCTGGACGGCAATTTCATCGGCCCCAA
>JAZQMK010000001.1:0-6485 GCA_045543455.1 Lachnospiraceae bacterium | reverse complement strand
GGAAAAACTTTTGCTTCAGGAGGGCTTACGACAACTCAGATAAAATATGATAAAGCAAATCCTTATAATAACAATAAAAGTAAGATGTTAAATACCCTGATAGGTATGAGGATGGATTTTAGGCTTTGACATAATAGGAATATGATATTTATTGTAAGAAATGGAGAATGTATGAAAAGAAGAATAGTTGCATGGTTATGTTTGTTTACCTTGCTTATGGCAACGGCATGTAATAACAAAGAAGATTTTGTAAAACCTAATGTGACGCAAAATCAGATAGAAAAGGTTCCACAAAAAACAGAAAATAAGAGTGAGGAATCGACAGAGAATAAAACGGAGCAGACCGAGGCGCCAACCGAGGCGCCAACCGAGGCACCGACCGAAGCGCCAACCGAGGCACCGACAGAGGCACCAACTGAGGCACCAACCGAGGCACCGACAGAGGCGCCAACCGAAGCACCAACCGAGGCACCGACAGAGGCACCGACTGAGGCACCAACTGAGGCACCAACCGAAGCACCGACAGAGGCGCCAATTGAAGATATTGTGTTTGATTATTGGTCAGATTATAAATCCAAGGACACAACATATGATAGGACAACGCTTACTGATAAACAAAAAGAGACCTTTAATAGTAATGTGGCTAAAGTGATAAAAGAAGCGAAAAAGCTTCCTACAAAGTATCAGCAGGAATTATATATACATAATTGGATTATTAATAATACAGTCTATGATAGTGAAAGCTTAAATGCAGCTGGTGGTAATACAGTTATCATGCCTGATTATGATTTTTCAGCAGCAGGAATATTTGTTTATGGAAAGGCTGTATGTCAAGGATATTCATTGGCGTTTAAGTATTGTATGGATTTACTTGATATAGAATGTGTTCTTATAAGAGGCACAGCAAATGGTGAAGGTCATATGTGGAATGGTGTTAAGCTTGATGGTGAGTGGTACCAGATAGATGTTACCTGGGATGATCCGGTTACTACAAATGGTGTAGGAATATTAAGATATAATTATATGAATGTCACTGATGAAAAAATGGGTAAGGACCATGTATGGGAGGATTGGACTCATACAGCTACGGCTACTAAGTATAATTATTATGAGCAACAGGAGAATTATTTCAATCTAAGCGAAACTGCTCAGTTATATAATTATATTAATGCTCAGCTAACGAAAGGTAATACACCTATTGTTGCTACAGTATATTGCCCTGATGGAGATGCATTAGCCCAGTGGAATAGTGGTGTATTTACAGATACAAGTAAAATGACAAGTGGAAATGTGAAGGCATTTGGCTTTAAATGTAGTTATTCTTCTTATTACATAACCATAACATATAATATAACCTATAGATAAAATTGCATAGAGTATTGCAAAAAATAGTTAACCGTTTTATAATTAAGTGGTTAACTATTTTGATTTTAAGGAGACGTATTTATGGAAAATAAATATATTTATATGCCGCCGGATATTGAAAAGGCAGCACCTGATTCGCCTAAAAAGCTACATTGGCGTTTGAGATATGTGAATAGAATTGCAAGGAGAATTGTTGATAAGAATGTAGGAAATACGGGACTACACCATAGTCAGCACAGGATGCTTATGGTTATTTCTGATGCGCCGGATATTTCTCAAAAGGAACTTGCTCAGCGTATGGAGATTACCACAGCGGCAGTGGCAACAGGCATAAAAAAGCTTATTTCAGATGGGTATATAGAAAGAACAGATGATGAGAGGGACGCAAGAGCAAAGAAACTAAAGCTTACAGCTAAGGGTAATGATACTGTTGAAAAATCAAAAGAAATGTTTGAGGATATTCATAGGAATATTTATAAAGGCTTTGATGAAAGCGAATTAAAATTACTGGCGCAGTTTTTAGAGAGAATGTGCCATAATACTACCAGCTATTATGAAGAAAAGAGGTAAAATATGAAAGCATTTTTTAAATATATGAAACCATATATGTTTTTCTTTATATTAGGGCCATTGCTTATGCTAAGCGAGGTTATTGCCGATGTGCAGCTTCCTAAAATAGTAACAGATATGCTTATAAATGGTGTTGAAGCAGGCGATAAATCCTATGTTATAAAGAGTACATTAAAGATGCTTGCTATTGTAGCATATTCAATGGCAGCAGGTGTTGGCGCAGCTTATTGCGCAGCAAAGGCATCAGTTAATTTTTCTTGTGATTTAAGAAGAGATTTGTTTAAAAAGATACAGACATTTTCTTTTAAAAATATAGATGGGTTTAGTTCAGGTTCATTAATTACAAGACTTACTAATGACATTACTCAGGTGCAGGGAATTATCAATATGGCTATGCGTATGATGCTTCGTTCGCCGGGTATGCTTATTGGTTCTGTAATTATGGCGTACAAGATTGAACCGGAGATTACAAAGGTATTTTTAGTATTAATTCCTATACTTGTGTTGATTGTGTTTGCAATAATGAAGGTTGCATTTCCAAGATTTGAAAAATTTCAAGGCAGTATTGACGGATTAAATACAAGCGTGCAGGAGGATTTGACCAATGTACGTGTTATTAAGTCTTTGGTTCGTGAAGAGTATGAAAAAGGAAACTTTGCAAAAACCAATGAGAAGCTTAAAAATGCAGCAATAAATGCTATGAAGATTGTAACATTACAGATGCCGCTTATGACTTTAGCGGTTAACTTTGCTACGATTATAATTCTTTATATAGCTGGTGTTGGCGTTTTAAATGCCAAGATAAAAGTAGAAGTTATTTCTGCATTTGTTACATATATAACTCAGATACTTATGTCGCTTATGATGCTTACAATGATTTTCTTGCAATTAACAAGAGCTGTTGCAAGTATTAAGCGTATTAAGGCTGTATTTAATACAGTTGTGGATATTGATGATGAAGACGCTTCAATGCCAGAAATGTGTGTAAAAAATGGTGACATTGAATTTAGAAATGTAAGCTTTAAATATTATGCAGAAAGCCAAAAGGAAGTTCTTGATAATATAAATCTTACTATTAAGGGCGGCGAAACTGTGGGTATTATAGGCTCTACAGGCTGTGGCAAGAGTACGTTGGTGCAAATGATACCACGTCTTTATGATGTGTCAGAAGGTGAAGTATTAGTAGATGGTGTAAATGTTAAGGATTATAAGCTTTATAACCTTAGAGAAGGTGTTGGTATGGTGCTTCAAAAGAATGTGCTTTTCTCAGGAAGCATCAAAGAAAATCTTTTGTGGGGTGATGAAGATGCCACTATGGAAGAGATTATAAAGGCTACATCTTCAGCAAGTGCTCATGAATTTGTTGAAAGCTTTACTGCTGGATATGAAACTGACTTAAGTCAAGGCGGTGTTAACCTTTCAGGTGGTCAAAAGCAAAGACTTTGTATTGCAAGGGCATTGCTTAAAAAGCCTAAAATTCTTATACTTGACGACTCTACAAGTGCAGTGGATACAGCCACTGAAGCTAATATTAGAGAAGCATTGCGAAATGATTTGCAAGGCAGTACGAAGATTATTATAGCCCAAAGAATTTCTTCTGTGGCAAATGCAGATAAGATAGTTGTTATGAATGATGGCTGTATTGAGGCGGTAGGCACACATGAAGAATTATTGGCAGGTAGTAAGACATATAAAGAAATATATGATTCTCAAATGGAAGGTAAGGTGGGCGCATAATGGAAAAAAGACAACCAATGGGTATGCCCGCACCTAGAATGGGCCGTAATGGAATGCCTGTAACTAAGCCAAAGGATATGAAAAAGACTATAAAAAGACTTTGGGCATATATCAGTGAAGATAAGATTAAGCTTTCGATAGTAATAGTGTGTGTGTTAGTGGCTACTGCATTTAATTTGGCAGCAAGCTATATGATAAGACCAATTGTAAATATGCTTAAAAGTGAGAGTGCTAGTTTAGATAAGCTTAAAAATTATCTTCTAGCCATGGTTATAATATATGTACTGGCGAGAATTGCACAGTATTTACAATTAAGATTAATGATAGGCATTTCTCAGAAAGCTTCGCAAAAGCTTCGTAATGACTTGTTTGCAAAGGTAGAGGAGCTTCCACTTAGGTTCTTTGACAGCAATAACCATGGAGATATTATGTCTCGATTTACAAATGATGTAGACGTAGTATCAGAAATGCTTGGAAATACAATGGTTCAGCTTATAGCCGGTGTGATTACTCTTGTGGGAACATTTGGAATTATGATTTATGTAAATGCTCCACTGGCTATTATTACTGTTGTTATGGTACCGATATTTATATTTGGTGCAAAGATGGTAACTAAGAAAAGTAGAGTGTATTACAAAAAGCAACAAGCAGCACTGGGTGCATTAAATGGCTATGTTGAAGAAAGTATAAGCGGACAAAAGGTTATTAAGGTATTTAATCATGAAGAACAGGCTGTAGAAGATTTTGAAAAGCTTAATGATGACTATAGAGATAAAATGGTAAATGCCCAATTTTATGGTGGTATTATGGGACCTGTAATGGGGCATTTAGGACTTACTAATTATACACTTACTGCTTGTATTGGTGGTTTGTTATGCATTTTCTATGGCTTTGATATAGGCGGATATTCTGTATTTGTAAACTATTCAAGACAATTTAATCGTCCAATCAGCGAAATTGGTATGCAGATGAATACCATATTTTCAGCAATGGCAGGTGCGGAGCGTGTATTTACGGTAATGGATGAAGAGCCAGAGCCTAAGGATGTTGAAAATGCCATAGAGGATATAACTCTAAAAGGATATGTACGTCTTGAAAATGTAGACTTTGGTTACATACCTGGAAAGCTTGTATTGAAGAATATTTCTCTTTATGCAAAACCGGGACAAAAGATTGCATTTGTTGGTTCAACAGGTGCAGGGAAGACCACTATTACTAATCTTTTAAATCGTTTTTATGATATTAACAGCGGAAAGATTTACATAGATGACGTAGATATCAGGGACTATAAAATGGATTTCCTTAGAAGCAATATTGCAATGGTTTTACAGGATACTCATTTGTTTACCGGAAGCATTTACGACAACATAAGATATGGTCGCTTAGAGGCAACGGATGAGGAAGTAATCGAGGCAGCAAAGGCGGCAAATGCGGATTCATTTATCAGAAGATTGGAAAATGGTTACGATACAATTATTGATGGCGATGGCGCTAACTTAAGTCAGGGTCAAAGGCAGCTTTTAAACATTGCACGAGCTGCCATTTCAAAGGCACCAATACTTGTTCTTGATGAAGCTACAAGCTCAGTAGATACAAGAACAGAGCGCCATATCGAAGAGGCGCTAGACAGACTTATGGAAAACAAAACAACCTTTGTTATAGCACACAGACTTTCAACTGTAAGAAACGCCAATGCTATTATGGTACTTGAAAAGGGCGAGATAATAGAGCGTGGCGACCATGATGATTTAATAGCTCAAAAGGGCAGATATTATGAATTATATCAGGGGATAGTGGATTTGGATTAAGGGACAAAAAAGGGATAAAAAAACAACCTTTATTTTCCTTCACGAAGCAAGCTTCTAAGGCGGAAAAGTAAAGGTTGTTTTTTGTCTGCGGTAAGAAGAAGTGGAAGCTTCTAAGGCGGAAAATAATAATATTTTTTTGCCTGCTATAAGAAGAAGCGGAAGTGAGTTTTTTTGAGGTAAAAAAGTAAATGATACCTATGAAGCTACAAGTTGTGTAAGATGTAGGAGATATGCTTAATCGTATGGTTATTATGACAGCTGGTACGATACAGAAATAATATGTACTATACTTGAGATTAGAAAGAAATAGTGTTACACTATAATAAAGTGTAGACGTGAAAGGGACAGTATAGTATGCAACTTACAAATGAATTAAAACAAGCTATATTAAAATATAAAGCCGGAGACGAGGACACATTTTCTGTGATTTATGAAGAATCAAAGGAATATGTGTCTAGTCGTGTTTGTGATGAGAAAGTCATTGATGAAATATATCTTGATATAAAAGAAAATATTCACAGTTTAAGCAATATAGACAGCTTTTATGGTTGGGTATCATATATTATAAATCAGAGGGCTACTGGAATACCTGAAAATGAAGATGAAATAGAAGATGTTGAAGAGGTAGAAGAAAAACAAGAGCAGGATTATCCTTTGCCGATAGTCGTATCTAAGAAAAAGCATAAGCGTAATATTGTCATAGCCGCAATAGCTGCTTTGATAGTATTAACAGTGTTGATAGCTTCATTTATTGGAGAAAATAAAGGGAAAACTGTAGATAAAACGGAAAATAATACGGATGTAATTTATAACAATGAAACACAGGGTAAAAAAATACCGGATGGTTGCAAATATTATTTAAATGAAGAAAATAAGCTGTTTGTGGCTGGGGAAAGTTTTCCTCTTAAAATTGGGTATAAGGATGAATACATAACACAAGATTACACATACATACTAAATTATAAACCAAAAGAGAAAAAAGAATGGTCTTATGAATGGAGTGTA